>VMTD01000037.1 GCA_013791785.1 Methanobacteriota archaeon | reverse complement strand
GCCTGAGATGAATTGACCAATTACACGAATCTGAACAAAAAATAGGCCGCCATGCGCCGTCCAATCTATTGCACAGGAAATCAAAGCTGTCAGGCTTTGATAAATCAGGTGCATGGCCCCCTGGGTAAACTTCCAGCCCTGACAACAAACGCCAGCCACTTTAGGGCTGGTAGTTTACGGGCTGGTAGTTTACGGATAGCCACCTCCGGTGACCTGTCTCTCTGATTTGCCGGAATAAACCGCCTCTGCGAAATCTATCTTTCTCATGATTGGCTTTTCCAGTTCTTCGTAGTGATGAGCGGATAATCCGGCAACCCTGCCGAATATGAATATTGCCTTTGCTGCGGAGAAGTCAAATCCGAAATCCGCCACCATGGCGCCTATGACCCCGTCCACGTTGATGGGTAGGTCCTTGCCTGTTACCTCGGTAAAAACTTTCGAAATCTCCATGGACATTCTGACATTCTGGCCGGTGAGACCCGCCTCCTTTGCCATGTTCCAGAGCACGTCCCTCCTGGGGTCGTTCGTGTGCACTCTGTGGCCCATGCCTGGTATGCGCTTCTTCTGGCGCGAGTAATCCTCAATTATGCTTTTCAGGTCCTTTCCTGAGAGCGAGCATTCCCTGAAGAACTCCGCGGCCTTCATCCCGGCCCCTCCGTGAATGTCGGTAATGGCGCCGACGCCGTGGGCGATACAGACCTCGTAGCTGGCTCTGACCGATGAAGCCAGAATTGTCGCCTGGGCGGAGGGTGGCGTAACTCCGTGGTCAACGCATGCGGTGACCATGGCCTCCAGAAGTCTGGCGTGCTTATCGTTGGCCGGAGCCTTGCCGGTGAATGTTCTGTAGATTACAGACGAGAACTGCTCCTGTTCCGAGATCCCTTCCAGCGCTTTCTCGTTTCCGTAAAGGCGTGCTAGGTATCGGGCCGTCCTGCCCAGCGTGAACGCAGTTCTCTTGGTGGGTCTGTCCGTGACCGTGAGAAGCTCCGTGTCCAGCAGGAAGCATTTCGCCAGGCTCTTGGAGATGTCCTCCTTCGGGTTCCTGTCCACCGGCGGCGCGGGAAGCATGACACCCTGGATGGCCATCTTCCTGAGGGCCTCCCTGTTGCGGACGTCGGGCAGTTCGCCCGATACCAGAAGATGGGACACATCCAGAAAATTTCGTTTTCCCACAAGGTCCCTCAGAGGGTACCCTGATATGAGAAGATTGTCCGGCCCGACCTTCGTTATCTTGGTATTCCATTTCTCAGACATTAATCCTTCACCTGTCTAATGGTGTCCAGGACGGTTCCGTCCCTGAACTGGACTATTGAGACAATTCGGTCCTTGTATTCCGGTTCCGCTGGTGTTCCGGTCTGGGCATAGGCCATGTCCCTGAATTCCTTGATGTCATAGACCTTCATCGGGCTGCCTTTCAGGGCCTTGAGCAGGTCCTTTCTTTCCGGGTTGATGGCAACGCCTATATCTGTGACGATTGCGTCAACCGCCTGGTAGGGAGTGGTGACCGTCGTGACCCTGTCCCTGATTATGGCGTTCTTCTTCCTGTAGATGGGCATCATCATCATGGAGAGCTTGGCTCCAACGGCAGTGTCCTGGTGCCCGCCGATTCCGTGCAGAAGCCTTCCGTCGGAATGCGTGTTCACATTAATATTGAAATCAATGTCTGCCTCGGTAGCACCCAGCACGACCGCGTCCAGGATGTTCACCAGGCTTCCCTTGTTCCAGGGGTTGGCATAGTAATTCGGGGTTATCTCCACGTGGTCCGGGTTGCTTATCAGGTCCTCGATGCTCTTCACGTCGAAGCTCTGGCCGTTCAGTATCTTCGCGCAATTCCCGTTCTTGTATATATCGACAACATGCTCTGTGACGCCGCCGTCAATGAAACAGGCGACATATTTCTTCTCCTTGAGAAGCTCGCCCAGAAACTTGGTGGTGGCAAGGGATATGCCCCCGGCTCCGGCCTGGAAGGACATGCCGTTCCTGAAAATGCCCGTGTGAACCATCAGGTCCAGAGCGTTCTGGGCAATGGACAGTTTCTGGGGGTCGGTGGCAATCATGGTGGTTCCGGATACGATTTTCTGGTTATCCCCGATACAGGGTATCTCGACAACATGGTCAACATAATCAGCACTTATGGAAATCGGTGTGCAAGGATACGGGACTAGGTTATCCGTGATTATTACGACTTTCCTGGCATGTATTGAATCCGCAACCGCGTAACCGAGCGAGCCGCATGCGCTCTTTCCGAACATGCCGTTGGAGTTGCCCTGGTCGTCCGCGCTTGGCGCTGCGACGAACGCGATGTCGATTTTTAACTCGCCGGATTCTATGGCCCTTACCCTGCCGCCGTGGGACCGGAGAATGCTCAGGCCCTTCATCCTGCCGTGGGATATCGCGTCTCCCACAGGACCGTTGGCGCTGCCCTCTATGCTGTGGATTACACCCTGGTCTATCAGGTCCACCAGCGGTTCATGGACAGGAAATAGCGCTGACGGAGCAACAGTGATGTTTTTGAATCCAAGGTCAGCGATGGTATTCATGACCAGGTTGGTGACATAATCTCCATTTCTCAGATGGTGATGGAAGCTCACTGTCATGCCATTCTTCAATTTGCATGAGTGAATCGCGTCCTCCAGGGATGCAAGAAGCTTCTTGTCTCCCGGTTTTACATATCCGAAATAACCGCCTGCCTTTCTCTTGGGCGGCGGATTTCTGAAAAGACCCTTGTAGGGCTTTAGCTTTCTACCTTCCAGTTCCACAGGGATGTCACGTCCGACCGCGTTCCTTACAGTCTTCAAATCAGCACCTCCGATTGCGCCAGGTCCCCATTGCAAAAATGCTCATTGCACCGGAACCTTTTGCGAAGGCAGATAGCCTCGGTTAATTATTAAATATTAACTATGCCCGTAAGAGTTCAGTATTCTGAAGTTTGCTCGTTAAATTGTAGTTTTTAGTGAATAGTGAAAAGTGAATAGTGAAAAACTGACTATTTTGTCCTTGAGAGCCGATTCGTTCATCATTTACCCCACAACGTCACTTTTCACTAATCACTCGGGTCACTTTTCACTTCGGCCAGTCAATCCGTCGTAAATCTAAAATCTACAATCGCCATACATCTACAATCGTTATTGCTTCATTTCGCTGATTACTTACTTATGTCCCGCCCTTCCTCTCGACCTCGAGCGCCCGTAATTCCTTTCGCTTGATTTTCCCGCTCTGGGTTTTTGGCAGTGATGCGACGAACTCGATTTCTCGCGGATACATATAAGGCGCGTGATTTTTCTTCACGAAGTTCTGTATCTCCTTGGCCAGCTCGTCGGTCGGTTCATTGCCCTCACTCAGTATGATAAATGCTTTCACTATTCCCCCGCGCATCTCGTCCGGGCTCTGGACTGCCGCACACTCCAGCACGGCTGGGTGCTCGATGACTGCGCTCTCGACCTCGAATGGCGAAATCCTGTAGCCCGAAGCCTTGATGAGGTCATCGCTGCGCCCCTGGAACCAATAGTAGCCGTCCTCGTCAATGAACAAGGTATCGCCGCTGAGGAACCAGTCGCCGACAAAGCATTCGGCTGTCTTGTCAGGTTTGTTCCAGTACTGGGTGAAGAGTCCGGGGTCTGATTTGTGAACTGCCAGATTGCCTGGTTCATTGGGTCCAAGCACCTTACCGTTTTGGTCAACAATAGAACAGATGTGCCCGGGCTGAGGACGCCCGCAAGAACCATACTTCAGTGGCATGCCATCAATGTTTGACAGGTATACCATCACTTCAGTCATCCCGATCCCCTCATGAACTTCTTGACCAAAGCGCTTCTTCCAGAGAATGATGACCTCGGGGTTCAGTGGTTCACCGGCACTAATTATGTGCCTCAGATTCTTCAAGGGATAGCTCTTCTCCGCATCTGGTACTGTCAGCATCATCCTCAATGCAGTGGGGACTGTTGCCAGGTTCGTTACATTGTACTTCTCCAGGAGTGAGAACCATTTCTTGGCGTCGAAGCGGCCATCATATAACAGCACCGAAGCCCCCCACCGCCAGGCGTATAGGAAACCGTTACCCAGTGGAAATATCCAGTTCAGGTTACCGGTGTGTGCCACCACGTCTCCTTCCTGATAGCCCTGCCAATACTTGAATCCAGGGTCATTGGCCATGGCCCAACTGTGTTTGTGAACCGCTCCTTTGGGGCTGCCAGTGGTTCCTGAAGTGTAGCAGAAGAACGCCATGTCATCGGAGCGGGTCTTCTCAAGTTCCAGCTCACTACTTGCTTGGGCCATCAGTTTTCCGTAATCAAGATAATTGCTATCCTGGCCACCTACCACGATTACATGTTTTAGGGTCGGTGATGTCGTCATTGCCTCCTCGATTGACTGGATACCATCCTCGGTTGTCACAATGGCCTTGGTTCCACTGTCATTTATCCTGTAAGCTATCTCCTTAGCTGTGAACATGGCACTAATAGCAATAGGCACAGCACCAATTTTGACCCCACCTAGAAATGTGGTCTGAAATTCTGGGATGTTAGGGAGGCGAATGATGAACCTGTCTCCCTTTTTCATGCCCAACTCACGCAACAAATTACCGAACTGGTTGCTCATGATTCGGAAATCGTTGAATGTATACGTGCGCTCATCTCCAGCTTCGTTTTCCCAATAAAGAGCAATTTTGTTCTTATCCGGGCCATCGGCATGCCTGTCACAACAATCGTGCCCCATATTGTAGAATTCCGGAATTTTCCACTTCCATTCCTTGCATGCTTTCTCATAATCGAATGCCTTGACTTTAACCATCTCAAACACCGCCCAGCAAAACCTGAACCCACTCCCAATTGGCTCATTGTTTTTAAAGTTTCGCGCTCTTTCTGAGAGACTTTTTATTATTTTCGGGATTTTTTGCATCAAGCATGGATGCGCCATGAGCCAGTATATGTCTCAAAAGAAGGGTTGACACCATTTCCCGAATAAATTAAAAAGTCTCCTATCTGAGATAGGCATGCCATCACCATGTAGTGCCTTGCCAGTTATTGCGTCGTGTGTACAACACCCTTTGGATAAACACTAAATATGGGCTTTCATTAATGGTTTGGAAAAGGTTTTTTCATGAACAGGAAAGATATACTTCGCACCCCGGTGAAACAGATAGACATGGAAAGCATCCAGACCGTAGAGGAATTGGTAACAGCATTTCAGGGAAGCAGCATACAGAGCCGCAACCTGGGAATATGTGCCAGGGTCTGGGAACGCATGCTCAGTGACAAGGAAAGGCCGACGATAATCCTCGGTCTGAGCGGCGCGCTCATTGCCGGCGGCCAGAGAAAAGTCATACGGGACATGATAAAATACGGATTGGTGGATGCCATAGCCAGCACCGGCGCGGTGATGTACCAGGATTTCTATCAGGCCATGGGCGGCCAGCATTATGTCGGCACACCCAATGCGGACGATGCCGTGCTCCACGACATGCAGATAGACCGGATTTATGATACATACGTTGACGAGAAACTTTTCGAGAAGACCGACCGTTACATAGGAAAGATGTTGGAGAAGAAGCTCAAGCCCGGTCTCTATTCCAGCCGCCAGATACTTGATTTCCTGGGCAGTTTAATTGATGATGAGAATTCAATCCTGTACACCGCCAGGAAATACGGAGTTCCGATATTCTCTCCGGCGCTGAACGATTCCTCCATCGGCATCGGGCTCACAGTATACTACAAGGATCACCTGGGCAAGGAACGGATTACCCTGGATTCCATAAAGGACAATTATGAGATACTGAAGATAATCGCCCATTCCAAGAAGACTGCGGCAATATACATCGGCGGCGGGACACCCAAGAACTGGGTTAACGACGCCGTCGTCATGGCCAATTACACCTTCGACAGGGAGATTGACGGCCACTCTTATGCTATCCAGGTGACCACCGACGCGCCGCACTGGGGCGGGCTGTCCGGTTCCACACTTGAGGAAGCGCAGAGCTGGGGCAAGGTTCATACGGAAGCAACGCACAGAACCGTCAACATGGAAGCGTCGGTCGCCATGCCGCTGCTTCTGGGCTATCTACTTCAGAAGAAGGTCTGGAAGGGCAGAAAAAGATTGAAATTCGATTGGGACGAGAATGGCTTGAATGGCATAACAACCGGGAAGACAATTACTGTCTAATCTTTTGCATATCTCAAAATATCCAATCTCTTCCTGCGATTTTCATCCGACCTGAAAGCCTCTTTGTAGAGGCCTTCTGCTATGGCCAGATTATTGACGAACAGTTCCACCGAACTCCTCGTGGGGTTGTTAAGATTGACCTGGGAAATTTTCAGTTGATGTTGCAAGAATGGTGTGGCATACTCCATTTTTCCGAACTGGTCAGCAAAATCGGCCATGATGTGATCCAGCGCATCCTTGACAGTGCTTATCTCATCCTTGTCCATCAACTGCAAGACACTACCCAGTTTGATTGGCACATATTTTTCAAGGAGAATTTCCCCCAGTTTTTTGAAAGCTATATCTATGTTCTCGCCGGTTTTTGCACTGGAAAGATAGGCATATCGTCCGTAGCCAAATGCTTCACAGCTTTCTGCAACTTTTTCCACCTCTGCCAGGCCATATTGTCTTTCATCCTCAAGGTCTGCCTTGTTTCCAAGGAAAATTATAGGAATCGGACCAAGCACCCTGAGGACCAGGGGTATCCAGTAACCCATAACACTGTCGAGCGTTTCCTTCTTTGTAAGGTCGGAGACCATTATCGCACCCTTGGCGTTGTAAAATGAGGTTGCCTGGGAATAGCGATACCCCTTCTGGCCAATGATGTCCCATATCATGAGTTTCATCTCTACTTGACCATCTGGTGTTTCCAGCATCAATTTCTTTTTTGTGACTTTCTTGCCGATTGTGGAAATATATTTGTCATCAAATTGGTCAACAACATACTTTTGAATGAGGCTGGTCTTGCCAACGGCCGAATCGCCAAGAAGAACTATATTTTTGCTATATTTTTCCAAGTGCATCACCGGGTTAATTGTGGCATGCATATTGCCTATATAACATCTGTTAGAAATTGTAATACTTATTACCCTTTTCCTAATTAAAACGAGTCTAACGACGCCGCGTTCGCCTTCTTGGGCTTTCTTCCCTTCTTTCCGATCTTGGGGGGTTTGGCATTTTCCTTATCGGGAGCGCCGTTCTTCTTCGACACGGTGGCCCCCATGCCTTCCTCCACCCTCAGGGCGGTCATGTCGGATTTCATTAGCCGTACTGTGCATTCCGAGAAAATCGAATCCTGCCTGGCCGCAAGTTCCAGGGTCTTGGTGCCGTAGGTGACCAGTATCGTCATGCCGTCGTCCAGCTTCAGCTTCCGGAAGCTCTCGCTGTCCAGTTTTGCAATGCCATTTCCATCGATGCTGCTGGCCGCCACTTTCAAACGCAATTCATCCGCCAATTGTCACCCCGGATAGTAATAGTCTCGGGGGAATAAAATACTTATGCCGCGTTGTGTTGACCGGCGAAATTTTCCGCAGCTTGGACCGCGTTCAGCATCAACATCGCAATCGTCATCCTGCCTACACCGCCGGGCACCGGCGTGATGGCGCTCGCCACTTCCTTCACTGCCTCGTAATCCACGTCACCCACCAGCCGATAGCCCTTTTCAGCGGTTGCGTCCTCCACGCGGTTGATTCCCACATCGATTACCACCGCGTTCTTCTTGACCATGTCGGCTTTCACGAATTCCGGACTGCCGATGGCGGCAATCAGGATGTCCGCTTTCTTGGTGATGCTGGGCATATTCTTCGTGCGGGAATGGCACACCGTTACGGTGGCATTCGCGCCCTTGTGTTTCTGCATGAGCAGCATTGCCATGGGCTTTCCCACGATATTGCTACGGCCGATTATGACCGCATGCTTTCCTGCCGGGTCTATGCCGTACCTGGCCATGAGTTCCATGATGCCGTTGGGCGTGCATGGCTTGAAACAGTCGCGTCCTGCCAGAAGCCGGCCCATGTTGATGGGTGAGAATCCGTCCACGTCCTTCTCCGGGTTGATGGCCTCCAGAACAGTGTCTTCATCGATGTGCTTCGGAAGCGGCAATTGCACAAGAATGCCGTGCACCTTCGGGTCGGTATTGAGCTTGGCGATAATGGTCATGAGGTCTTTCTGGGTCACGGTTTCTGCAAGCATTATTGTTTCCGAGCGCATGCCCAGCCGTTCGCAGGCTTTGCCCTTGCTCTTGACATAGGACATGGAAGCCGGGTTCTGCCCCAGAATAATCACGCTCAATCCGGGAAAAACACCCTTTTCCAGAAGACTGGCTATGCGCGGTTTGAGTTCTTCCATTATCTGCTGGGCAATCTCTTTTCCGTCCAATACCTTTGCCGTCATACTACCCGAATAGTAGAAAACTCTATTTTAACGTTGGTAATGCCCGACCTATGCCCGGACGAATGACTATCGGACTGTACAATACCTATGACCCCAATAAATTCAGAGAGGCCCACCGCAGGGTGCTGGCACGTTCCGGACCGGTGGCCCTGGCCTTCGGCTGCAACCTTGTAACTTTCGGGTTTCCATATGAGAAAGAGATGCGCACGCCTCAGGACATTGTGGACTGGCTCTCCACCACCACCACCATCGGGGACGGCGGGGAATATCTTATCGAACTGGCCAAAGCCGGAAGATTTTCGATATTCGACAAACCGGCCAAGGGTTTTCCTCCCCAGTTCGGCGAGGTTATAATCACCACCAGGAAACCGGAGCCAGGCAATTCTGTGAGCCCGAGAAAAGTTGCCGAAATGGTGAAGGGCGGTCAATCCATATTGCTGCTGTTCGGTCTTGGACCTCACGGGCTTCCGAAGGAACTTTTCAAGGTCGGAAAATACCACCTGGACATCACGGGAAAGGGCTATTCCATGGAGACGGCGACCGCCATCGGCGCGGTGCCGGCGGTGCTGAGGACGCTGGTGGATTCAAAATAGACCGAAGGGTGAAAGAAAAGCTACCCATGCAAGAGTTTCTACATTAGAGGCCTGGGTAAATGGGTTAGGCCTCACATCCCTGCCCTTACAGGCAAGGGTTTAAGGCTACATGATTTGCAGTTGGTATTGTCACTTACTTTCAAAATGATGCCAGTACCCCGCCCTCACAGACGGGGCATGAACCATCCGCGTTAATCCTTAACAATCCCGAATCCAAACTGGTCAACAATCAGCGGGAAGTAATCCCGCGGATGGTTCGTCTCGCGCATTTTGACGACGCCGAGAAAGAGGTTCGCGCGGTTGGCATATTCTTCCGTTTTAATGTGGATTATTCCGTCCGCGAGGAACTCCTCAACGCCGTACTGGCCGAATTGGTTCTGGTTCTCTCCGCACATCTCGGAGATGAGGAACACGGTTACGCCGATGTCCCTCAGTTTCTCGAAGAAGAAGAACAATTCGCTTCTGGGATTCTTGAACGTGGTCAGAGAGTAAAGTGCCGAAAGCGAATCTATGACGACCGCGTCGCATCCAAAGCTCTCCTTGTAGCTTCTGAGTTGGTTGATTATCGAATTAGGCCAGTTGATATTGTCGATTGTGTCGGAACTGCTCTCCTTCCGCAGTGCTGCCATGTCGACGACGACGAGGTCGTCCATGTCGCTGACCATCATGTTTTTTGTGTCCTTCTTGAGGCCGAGTTTCCTCATGTGCTTCAGCAGGCTCTGGCGGCTCTGTTCCAGGGACATGTACACGGTCTTGCGACCCTGCTTTTCTGAAAGTTTGTGCAGTACGTAATATGAGAAAGAAGATTTCATTGAACCCGCGCGCCCGCATATGAGAACCACATGCTTGGCCGGGATACCGCCCTCCAGCAGCTCGTCCAGGCCGTCCACGGACGTCGGTAAGCGATCTTCCTCGCCCAGTTTCTCCTGGGCAATCTCGTTGGCCGGATTCAGTGCCAGCGCCTTCTTGAAACATGACATTGCCCGCACCTTTTGGTCCATGGCCATCAGTGCTTCGCCCTTGCCCACCCAGGGGCCGTCCATCTCTGGGTTTATTTCTGTAATCTGATCGTAGGTATCCACAGCCATCTGGTACTTCTCTCTGTCCAGGTATATTTTTGCCTTTGCCATAAGAGCCCCGGTGTTCAGCACGTCCTTCTCCAGCATATCGTTGATAATCTGCAATGCCTGGCCCCATTTCCCCTGTGAGTGAAGTTCAAGCCCCTTCTCCAGCATGATTTCGTCCTCGGATTTCTCGGTTTGCCATTCCTCCGGTACTATCTCATCTTTTGATTCCGCTGGCTGTGGCTCTTCGGCAAGGTGTAGTGCATAGTAAATTTCCTGTGCCAGTTTCTTGGATATTCCCTTGATGTCGATTATCTCGTCCAGAGTGACCTTTGAAAGAGCTTCCACATCCACGTATCCTGCATCTTTTATCGCCTTCACTTTCGTCCTGGAAAGTTCCAGGCCAAGTATTTGCATGAATTCATCCGGTGCATCCTCATCTGTTGTCGTCATAATTTCACCTTCCAGTCCTATTCTCGTCAAGAATCTGGAGCAGTCCATTTCTCATTTTATCGGCAATGGCTGCGCCGGCCATCTTCATACAGAGCGTGTATATTGAATCCACTATCTTGGCGTACTGCTCGTAGGTCAGTTCCCCCCTTGTCAAATTCAGCTTCTCCTTCTGATTCTCGATGGTCTTCCTGGCCATGTCCCCGAACATGGGTTTCATGAAATTCATCATTTTTTCTTCCACGGACCTGTCCATATTCAGCCCCCCAGTAGCTGTAAATGACAACACCCGCCGACGGCTGGGATCTGTCAAACACAACCCTAGATAACTCAAACGAGATAGAAAAGTATATTTAAAAGTATTAGCTATATGTATATTGCATGTCTGTGAAAACAGGTATTTCCCATCGGAACTAGGGATGCACCCCAGAAGGCTTTCCAAATAGACAGAAAGCCTCATATAGGGGAAATCCTTGGTAGGGGGGCTGTGACCTTGTAGTTACAGTACACCCATCATACGCAAAAGTGTATGTGTGGGGCAGGGCGGAGGCCGAAAATGGCGACGTTTCCCAACGTCGCACTTGGAAGGTACACATTAACGAACCCAATATGGTTCTTATTCGGCCGGTGATACCAATCATACGCCATATACAACCTGGACGTGTGTCAAGCCGATAGTCTGTGGCTAGCTACACTGTTTGGGGGATGGCTCGGTTCGAGCGCCGATGAAGGTCGTGCCAAGCTGCGATATGCGTTGGGTAGGCGCAAGGAACCTACGATCCAACGATTACCTAATAGGACTTCCTACACTTCGGTGTGATCAGTAATGATCGGGAACGCGGGGGATTGAAGCATCTTAGTACCCGCAGGAAAAGAAATCAATAGAGATGCCGTTAATAAAGGCGATCGAAAACGGCAGAGAGCAAACTGAATCCCTACAGTAATGCAAGGGAGATGTGGTGTTGTAGACTCTGAGTTTCCCTAACGAACGAACACGAAGTTCACTGGAACGTGACGCCAAAGAGGGTGATAGCCCCGTAGTGGCAAGTTCGTGGGATAGCGGAGTATCTTGAGTAACGTGCGTTGGATATCGCGCGTGAACTGGGAGGCATAAACTTCCAACTCTAAATACGTCTCGAGACCGATAGCGCAATAGTAGCGTGAGCGAAAGCTGAAAAGTACTCTTAGCGGAGGCTTAAAAGAGCCTGAAACCAAACAGTTATAGACTGATAAAGCATGAAAGCGACGAAGCATCGTGAGATGTGGAGCAGTGTTTTATCGTCCGTTTCGAAAAACGGGCCAGGGAGTTCTGTTCAATGGCGAGGTTAAGCAATTCAATTGCGGAGCCGTAGGGAAACCAAGTGTCCGCAGCCCTGTAAGGGGTGAGGGACGACGTGTGCTCGCGATAGTCATTGAAGCGATACCCGAAGCCAGTCGATCTATACCTGAGTAGGATGAAGCCCTTCGAAAGGAGGGTGGAGGTCCGAACCGGTGCTGATGTGCAAATCGCTCGGATAACTTGGGCATAGGGGTGAAAGGCCAATCTAGACTGGAAATAGCTGGTTCCTCCCGAGACTACTCGCAGGTAGATCTCAGCTGAGATAGATAGTGTGGTAGAGATACTGATTGGGTGTTTAGGGGCCGAAAGGCCTCGGCACCCTGCCAAACTCCGAATGCGCTGTCGTTGTAGAAGCTGGGAGTGAGGGCATCAGGGGTAAACTCGATGTCCAACAGGGTAAGAACCCGACCTGGGGTTAAGGTCCCAAAGTAGCGACTAAGTGTAACTCAAAGGGCGTTCATGGTCAGAAACAACTGGGAGGTGGGCTTAGAAGCAGCCACCCTTTAAAGATAGCGTAACAGCTCACCAGTCGAGATCATGGGCCCCGAAAATGGACGGGGCTAAAGTCGCTCACCGATACCCCAGAGTACTGAAAAGTAACCTGGTAGGGAGGTGTAGTGTGTGGGTAGAAGCTGGGCCGTGAGGTCCAGTGGACCGCATTCTAATAAGGATCCTGGTAGGAGTAGCAGCAAAGTACGTGTGAGAATCCGTACCGCCGTAGGGGCTAGGGTTCCTCGACAATGTTCGTCAGTCGAGGGTTAGTCGATCCTAAGGTACTTCTTAATCTAAAGTACCGAAAGGGAAGCAGGTTAATATTCCTGCGCCGAAAGCGTTTTTGTCCACAAATTGACACATCTGGGTATGCCTTGCACGCTCGTCTGCGTGTTTAAGCGTATATGCTGGGGAAGAATCGTAATGATGAGAACCCGGCGAAAGCGTGATGAGGTTGGCTAGTCCAACTTTGGTTTATCCCCGGTGTCCATGAAAAGGTTTGTGGTTACAACGTTATTGTTCGTACCCAGAACCGCCACAGGTGCCCCTAGGTGAGAAGCCTAAGGCGTGTCGGCATAATCCAGGCAAGGGAACTCGGCAAAATAGCCCCGTAACTTCGGGAGAAGGGGTGCCAGCCATGAGAATGTCTGGTCGCAGTGACAAGGGAACTCCGACTGTTTAATAAAAACATAGGTGGCAGCTAGTCCGTATGGATGTGTATTGCCGCTGAAACCTGCCCAGTGACGGTATCTGAAACCCGGGTACAACCGGTCGAAGGACCGTTAAACGGCGGGGGTAACTATGACCCTCTTAAGGTAGCGTAATACCTTGCCGCTTAATTGGCGGCTTGCATGAAGGCCCAACGAGAGTTCTACTGTCCCTGCCTGGAAGCCGGTGAAACTGACTTTACTGGCGCACAGTCCAGTACCTTCCACCTGAAAGCGAAGACCCCATGGAGCTTTACTGCAGCCTGTCGTTGTGTTACGATATTGGATGTGTAGAGTAGGCAGTAGATGTTGAAAACCGGGCGCCAGCCCGGGACTAGTCAAAAGTGAAACACTGCCCTTTTAGCATTGTAATACTCACTTCTTCGGAAGGACACCGATAGGTGGGCAGTTTGGGTGGGGCGCCACGCCCTCGAAAAAATAACAAGGGCGCCCAATGGTCGGCTCAGGCAGGTCAGAAATCTGCCGTTGAGTGCAAGGGCAAAAGCCGGCTTGACGTGGTTTAGCCCAACAATAAACCACGATGCGAAAGCAGGGCCTAGCGAACCAACACATTTCATTTATGGGAGGTGTTGATAACAGAAAAGTTACCCTGGGGATAATTGAGTTGTCGCCGGCAAGAGTTCATAACATCTTGCTGATCAGTTGATATATGCATTATGTGAATTTATCGACCCGGCGGCTTGCTACTTCGATGTCGGTTCTTCCTATCCTGGTGGTGCAGCAGCTGCCAAGGGTGGGGTTGTTCGCCCATTAAAAGGGATCGTGAGCTGGGTTTACAACGTCGTGAGACAGTTGTGTTGCTTTTTGGTGGAAGTGTTTTGATATCTGAGGGGAAAGAGCCTTTAGTACGAGAGGAACGGGGCTTTGTGGCCACTAGTCTACCAGTTGTTCGACAGAGCATCGCTGGGCAGCCACGCCATACGAGATAAGGGCTGAAAGCATCTAAGCCCGAAGCTTACCCTAAAAAGAGATATCTTAGAGATCTCATAGAAGATGAGTTGATAGAGTTGGGGTGTACGTGCGAAGTGCCTTGGTGCGACGCATTCAGCCCGCAACAACTAATCTCTCAAGCCCAGGTATACTATTGGCTTGACAGTTAAACAGGTTGTGTATGGCATTTATCTATTTTTTTAATTACCAGCGAAAGCGCTGCATTTGAAAAAATAGCATAAATCACACAACCTGGATGTCAGCAAAATGTATACTGCTTATGGGCTGATGGATAATTGATGCTTTTCGTTCATCCTTGGACGATGATAAACATTCTGGCATTTTGCTTTGCAACCAACGTTTTCAGGTGGAAAAATGTATATGGCGTATGAGGGACCCGGCGCGGCGCACGCATTCGATGGAAAAATGCGATGCCAGAGATGAAGAATAGTTCCTGTGCTAGAGATAACAATTCAGAAGGCCCATTGAGCGTTTTTGAGACCTCATACTCTGCCCTCGCAACGAATGGCACGCCATTCATGTTTGAAATTTCCGCGAAGCTACAATCCTCGTACAGGCTAGGTTTGAAGGGAGTCCTGCAGTTGGTGTTTGTCACTCGATGTGATAATAATGAAAATATCCCACCCTGACAGACGGGGCATGTTAGCCATTATGGATTCAATAATTGTATGGTGGTGGAAGCTGTGTTTGACAATAATAGACCCTGGCAAAGGTTTTTCTCTCATCCTTGTTATATCACAGGATAGAATCAATGCTACCATATGCTCAGTAACAATAAATGAGTCAACCAGACTAGTAAAAAGGCGATTCCCAAACCAATGGTGATTTTGCGTAATTTTGGGTTGGCAGGTTTCCCCGCATATGCAATAAGTATTGCAAATATGGCCAAGCCTAATGGGGAAAATAATAGGAGAAGAGGTAGACCTGGGCTGGGGCTTGTGTAATAATCAATTGTTGCTAGATAAAAAAAGACCCCAAATATGATCCAACTACCTATATTGAATATTATAGCTAATATCTGACTGTCATTTCCCAATTTAATTTCCTCTGGTGTATATACTTTTTGAGGTCTCCCATCTGACCGATATTTAATCAACCATCTGGCAATCACGAATACAATGACGAGGAATGATATCCATATCGTCAGACCGCAACCGACTTGCATTACCGGCCCACGCCCTTTAGTTGCATTATCCTTCTCTCCTTTCCATTCTCTTTACCCCTGTATTCAGGACCACATTGATAAAACTTTCATAATCATACTGCGACAAGAATGGACCCAGTGTTAGAGCATATAGATTGGAGGTCTTGGTGACATTGGCGAGGCCCCATACCCAGCTCTCACAGGCGGGGCATGCCGCCGTTAGAATGCCCCATCAACCCTCGTTCTTCGTATAGTAAATATTCCCCGCCCCCGCGTCAGTGAACCCAATCATGGTGCTGCCGATGGACGCATAGCATGATTTATTTATCACCTGTCTGGATTCCATGCTGGCCAGGTCCATTATGGAGAAATATGTTGTTCCGTTGACCCTCTCGTTGTATGCTATCATGTGTCCTTTGAAATCCAGAAGCCCGATGAACTCGCTGCCCTGGTAAATTGTTGTGGTGGTGCCAGCTTCGATATCATACATCATCAGGTAATACTGCCTGCTGCTGCTGGTCCCGGTTCTCTTGGTCCAGATGACCTTGGTGCCGTTGATGTGGGGATTGTAAATTTCGATATCCGAATCGCTGTCACTTGACGCATGTCTCGTTGATTGCTGTGTCAGCGTGTCGTAGATGTCGATATGCGTTTCGTTGTTCTCATCCACTTCATAGACTATTTTCCCGTCGAAAACATTCGCAGAGCTGATGTCTCCGTAGCTTATTGTGCCGGACCTGGCGCCGAAATAATGCAATCTGGTGTCAGAGTCATCAAGGCTTTCTATGTAAACGAATATCTCGCCGTCGGTGGCCAATCCCCCATAATAGTCGCCCTTGGTCGCGGTCTTGAACGATGTTACGGTTCCGCTCATGCTCAATTTTTCTATGCTGGATCCGTACCCATCGTACATGGTATCCCCTTCGAAAAAGGTGTTAATTCTGACAACGTATATCGTATTTCCATGCACCGCAATATCTCCGACTTCGTCATAATAGAAGCCCCAGGGCACTTTGTAATCGTACTGGTAGGTGTAGTACGTTTTGTTGTAAAGGTCCGGCAATGAGGAACTCATCACATACTGGTAATCTATGCTGGCGTAATCGGAAAATGAATCCGCGGTGGCGGTTCCCCACCGGGATCTGACATAATACATGGTATCGCCCGTCATGAACACATTGCCGTAGGAATACCACGTGCTTGAGGTCTCGAATGAGAGTTGAACATAAACAAAGTCCTTGTTATCCCCTTTGCCATCATTGTCCCAGTCCTCCCATTCCGACGAATCCAGGGGGAACACATCTTTTTCATCCGTTACATTGTCATTGTCGTCATCGGTGTCAGCATTATTTCCCACTCCGTCCTCGTCCGTATCCACACTTTCGGTGGAATCCAGCGGGAAAATGTCACCGTTATCGCCAACGCCATCACTGTCTGAATCCGTCTGTTCGTTGACATTGTAGGGAAAAGCGTCAGCGTTGTTTCCTATTCCGTCAGAATCGGAGTCAAGCCATTCATTCGCATCGTCCGGGAAAATATCCTCCGCATCGGGGTAACCGTCGCCGTCGGCATCTGGCACCAGGATTCCGGGAATCATCAGGACAGAGAAAATAACAATGGCAACAACCACAATTGCCAGAATCGCACCGACGTTCCTTGAAATGCGCGGCTTCGGTTTGGGACGCGGCGATATGTATTCCGGCGGCACATCTATCTTGGTGCCGCATTGACCGCAGAACAATATAGCAGAATGCTCCGGATAGTTCGATATTGCCCCGCAGGTTGGACACTTCGCCGTAATTGGTATTTCTATCATATATTATCCGTCCCCTTGTGAGCGTATATGGCGGCCAGTATGCAAATTATCCCCATGACGAATGTCATCCCGTTGCACAGGAGCACGGAGGAACCGGACGATTCTACTCCCTCAATGTCCATCTCGTTGCCAGTGAACACATTGTTGCCAATATCAACATAATCCATGGAACTGTATTTGATAGCGTATTCCGAGTTGTCAGTGAATTCGCAGTCATGGATTATCAGGGCCGAGTGTTGGGCGGCAATGCCGTTGGAGCTCCGACTTACCAGGCAATCCGTCATGGTAGCATTGGAGCCCTGCTCCAGTACCATGGCCCAGCCATTGTCGCTGATGGTGCAGCCGTTGGCAATCAGAACCGTATTTCTCACCTCCAACGCATCGTCGAATGCGTTGATTATGGTGACGTTTTCCAGAACCAAAGTTGAATTAATGGCCATTATCCCGTTGGTGGTGGGCGAGAATATGGACGTATTCGATATCCTGGCATCCGGAGAATAAATCTCGATGCCGCCGTCGAGGTTCACGTTATCGATATCGCCCCAGACCCCGGAGACCCGGCAGTTGTTCATCCGCAGAGTGCCGAACACCTCGAAGCTGTAACTTGCCGCCGAGGACGCGGCATTCAGGGTGCAATTATCCAGTACCAGTTCCGAACCCGGTGCAGTCCAGATGGAGGAATCCTTATGCTGGAGGCCCTGGAAGCTCAGCACCGAATTTCGAATCTCCAGTTTCTGGCCGGAATTCACCAATATCGAACCGTCAATGTTCAAATTGACATTATTGTAAACTGCTCCGTTGAGCACGCTGGATGACGGCGCTGTCTCTGTCACCGGGAATATGTCGTATGTACCGGTTCCGGACGATGACGGTACAGTGTTGAAATACGCCCCTCCAACTATAAAGAGGACCAGGAGTGCCACAACTATCGCAACCGGTATCTTCAGACTTGGTCTCTTTCCGAATATTCTGGCGTTCTTTCTAAAACGGATGAGGATGAAGGTCAGGAGTATGAAGGTAATTCCCGGCCACAGAAGCACAAGCCCCATGAGATACGTCCTGAAAGTCAGGTCCGGACCCAGGGCGGAGTATGCCATGAAAAGGGCGAGTGTCAGTGCCAGTGCCGGCGCAAGAAGCAAGATAACAATCTCCAGCTTGCCGCCGGCCGCCGGTTCGGCGGCGTTCTGCATCTTGAAATCAAACGCCGGGTTGCGAATCTTGCTCCTTATCATGTCCATCTGGGCCATGACGTCCGGCGAGTTCTTCCTGAATCCGATGGTCTGGTTATCCGACGTTTTCATGACCACCAGTTCTCCGTCGATGAAGTTTTTTGTCTCGGATATAGAAATAATTCTTCCGTACGGGACGAACAGCTTGGTACTCCCGACCAGGTACGGCTGAAGTATGCCGTTCTCGTAAATCTGTAATGGCTCGGATTTTTTGCTGGCATTGTAAAAGACCAGGCTGAGCAAAATCATGAGGCCCCCGAAGAGCAGTGGTGTGAACATGAACATTGTACTGATGCTACCCCAGAGCAGCACCGTAAAGGCCAACATTCCCACGCCGATTGAAAGCATGATGATGAAGCCCTTTATCATGGTCTTTTTCCTGTCCTGGATATCTTTCTGGGACTCCTGGGCAAGAAGCGCGCCGTATCCGCTTATGGGCTTTGGTGGCGAAGTTTGTGCCGGGCCCATGAACTCCAGCGGCGGAACAGGATACCCTGGCTGAGCGCTCATCGGAGCAGGAGCCGGTGCTGTCTCGCCGCGCAGATATTTGTGCCTGTAGAACTGCCCGCTAGTGAAGTCCCCCTCGATGACCTCGTTCTCCTTGTACACCGCATTCCACTGCGCCCCCATTGCCTGCTTGATTATGGGAATCAGAGTTTCAAAGTTATGGGCCCTGGACCCGATAATGTACACCATGAAATCGTCTGTCTCAATCTGGAGGTCCTTCCATGTGGCCGGTCCCATGAGCACTGAATCCTTCTGGGCCATTGGGTTGTGGAAAACCGCCGGATAAATTCCGGTAATCTGCCTGAAGGGCACGAATCGGTATTTTCCCTTCCTGGCAATGCAGAACTTGGCCATTATCCCATTGCTGTATACTACAATGCCATTGTGGGAGACCATGCTCTTCTTGTAAAGCGGATTTCCCTGGGGTACCTCTTTTGTGGATATCCGTCTTGCAACGGCTTCCTTGTTGAGTCTCATCAGTTCCTTCATCTCATCCGGCGTCAAATTCAACCAGCCGTGCTCCACCGGGCCGAATCTCAAAATTGAGAATACCAGTATTCCGGTGAACCCAAATGCAAATACGTAAATCAGTATGTCAGCCATCCAAATCCCTCACAGTTTCATTTTCACACATGACCTCTCATGAGCTTTCCAAAGTTTCTCGTTGGCGAAGCCGTCACCGCAATGCTTGCAGTGAAAGGCAATCGGCAGATTGTCATTCTCCTCCGGGGTCTTCATCTTCCAGAATAGATAGACATGTGCGGCAAACCCGAAGAACATCAGAATGTCCACGAACACGAACATGAAAAATCGGATCGCATCCATATCCGTGTTCCTCAGGAAAAAAAGCATGGCCAGCATTATCATACCGAACCCGAAGAACATCATTGCCTTGGACCAGATCTGCTTTGCATAGTCCGGTTTCTCGGTGTTCTGATTCAGCCCGTAATCCTTGAGGTCGATTTCTGTACCCATGGTCCTTTCCGCGACCCATGTATGCAAAAGACCGGATTTAACCTTTTCTGAACCTGGGGTGTTCACAATTATGAATGACCCGTTCATTACATATCATCCACTGGCAATATGGCAGTAAATCGCTTGGTACGGCCATTATTGGACTGATTATGTCGATGGCCGCCTCATCAATCCCTGCTCTGAACAACATTCCCGAAATCAAAAGGAATACA
Source organism: Methanobacteriota archaeon (assembly GCA_013791785.1). Taxonomy (GTDB): domain Archaea; phylum Thermoplasmatota; class Thermoplasmata; order SG8-5; family SG8-5; genus UBA147. The sequence continues at coordinate 732 of VMTD01000037.1, read as the reverse complement.
GCACTCCACGACAATGGGGTACCATCTTTCATTGCCCGGCTCTGCGTGAAACCATTCCGTGAAAATCCCCTTGAAATACTCAACTTCCAGAGTGAACGATTCCCTGTCTTCCTCGTAATGCTCGGCCACGGCCCTATCCACTTCGGCCTTGGAGGTGGAACTTATCCTGCCAGAATCGTTGAATTGTGCTTCCAGAATTATTGTTACCGAATATGATTCATTGCTTCGGACCCTGAAATCCACCGTTCTTCCCTGGGTCAGGTTGAACTGCCCGTGGGCGCTGCGCTGGTAAGCAGTACCAAGCTGAAGCGAATTGTTCTCACAGAATGCCTCGAATTCCGTAATGTTGAACTGAATCTGGCAATCCATTTCGCACACAGGGCCAAGGTAATTCCAGTAAGTCGGACCGTGGCCTGAGCCAGTGTAAAGAACCGCAGCCAATACTACGGTTATTGCCACCATCAGAACCGTGGCCACTGTGGGTGATACGCCTGAATTATTCAATTTCATGAATGAGCAATTTAATTTCGATGTATATAAACCGGTTTTTGACATGTCAATATTTCAAAGGGTAGGAAACGTGTAAGCATATTCACTAAACATGCTTCGCCTGGATGCCGCGACCTTGAGGTCTGCGGATGAAAGGCGATATATCGCCCGTTCGGCCATACTGCTAGATGACCTCAAGGCGATGAAAAATATTTCAAAGCAAATGTCAGAAGGCGAAGATTG
>VMTD01000130.1 GCA_013791785.1 Methanobacteriota archaeon | reverse complement strand
TCGTCAATCCGTCGTAAATCTACAATCTACAATCCCTAAATCTACAATCGTCAATCCTATTATAGCCTCAAGTTCCCTTTCCGCGCATCTCGTCACGGACATGCCTCAGCAGTCCCAGGGGGTTGACTGTGTCTAGGAAGAAATTCAATTCTGCCTTCCTGAATTCGCCAAGCGCAAAAAGGATTCCCAGGTAAGCGCCCAGGCCGCTGAGGGTGAGGGAAATCAGGTGGTACCACTGGATGATATCGAATTGGTTGCTCACCACCAACATTAGTAAACCGGCGATTATACCCGCCACTATGTGCAAAATTATCCTTTTCTCGAATAGACCACGTTTCATTATTCTTCCTGAATAGTAAAGTAAGATCCAACACATTATCAATGCGGAGATTAGGGTTGCGAAAGCCGCACCCGCAGCACCATCTATCCCCACAAACGACAGTAATCCGTCTCTTGGAATTAAAAACAGGTTTAATACGATGTTTGAAACCCCAGACAATACAAAAGCCTTGGCAATCATTTGCGGTCTGTTTGTACCGAGAACCAAGAAAAAGATTGGCACATACATTGTAGTCACGTACGTGTAGATAAAGAGTATCTGCATACTCAGGGTTCCAGGTCGGAAGGAACTGTTCAGAATGATATCTATCAATGGAACCGCGAATACAATGAATGTTGATACCAACGGAACCGTCACCATGGATATATATCTCTCAGAGAATCTGGTCAATTGAACCAATTGATGGTTGCGCTTTTTGACATTTGACCTGTACTTGACGTACATTGAAGAGATGGTCGGAAAAAGCACAATGCCTATTGCAGAGGGGACTAACATGACAAAGAAGGATATGCGCTGCACGGCGAAATAGTAGCCGACTTCGACAGAGGTCCAGTAATAGCCGAGTATGACTTTATCCAGGTAAGAATTCAGGAAACTGAACAGAACCGGTATCATCATGGGAACCGCGAACCGGAGATACATGGACATGTACTCCTTATCCGGCCGTGAGATGGGGTACTTCCTGAGCATGATGAAACCCACAACGAACATGGACAGGGCACCGGCGATGTAGGCGAATGATATTGCACCGATGATGTGAGTGGACAGGAAAGCTTGAATGGGGTGAAAGAAGGCAGGCCAGACATATCTCGCCGGAACATTCACAATCTGGGTTCCGGCATCGGTGACGATGAGTGCGCCCGATATTCCGGCAAGGGCGATTATCAGTAAAAGGAAAACCCTCATCACCGTGTCTGAGAGGATGGAAATCTGACTCTTTGCATTTTTCTTCAGGCTGTTGAGTGTCATTATGGGTATCTGGGCCAGGGAGAAAAATACATAGTAAGCAATGAACAGGTAAATTACGGACTCACGTGTAGAATCATAAAACTGCTCATTCAGCACGTATTTCCAGATGATGATGGTGGATATGACCGAGGCCGCAAAAATCCCCGTTAGAATGAGTTTAATCGCGATGTAAGTGCCGTTGCACTTGCCCAGGTCCTTTCCCTCGGATATCTTTTTCACATGGGCCGCATCGAATCCAAGGTTGGTAATGAATGAGAATGCTCCCACAAAGGACATGCCAAACCAGACGACGCCCATTATGCCGGGCGCGTGCTCCCCCCATATCTTGGAGATGGCGAACAGACCGAACATGCCAAGGACTGCACAGGTCCCCTGGGTGATCATTATGATGAATGAATTTTTGGCTATCATGAAATCTCTCGTTCTATCGCTGGAAAATGCTGATTGTATTAATATTTCTGCCTATGAGACGGATTTCGAACTGGCCGGGTTTTATTCAATTTCTGTCCCGGGGTTTCTGGGGAGAATGAGTGCTCCCCAACGCTAAAGTGTGGGGTATCCTTTCAGTTTTCACCCTGAATT
>VMTD01000063.1 GCA_013791785.1 Methanobacteriota archaeon | reverse complement strand
TAACGATTGTAGATTTTAGATTTTCGATTGTAGATGTATTGGCGATTGTAGATTTGGGGATTGTAGATTTTAGATTTACGACGGATTGACTGGCCGAAGTGATTAGTGAAAAGTGTAAAGTGAATAGTGAAAAGTGACGTTGGGAGGTAATTGGTGAGAGAATCGGTACTCAAGGACAAAAATACTCAGTTATTCATTTTTCACTTATCACTATTCACTGTTCACTAAAAACTACAATTTAACGAGCAAACATCAGAATACTGAACTCTTACATTTGATGTATGCCTGGGGTATTTCGTGTCAAGAGATTTCAATCTCAGATAACTTCCATCACGACGACGTCCCTGACGGCCTTCATGTGTTTGAATGGGAGAATCAGGCGACCCTGGGCATCGGTTCGATAGAGGCGTATCTCTACCTCTGTTGCCGGCATGACCAGTACATGCTGCAGTTCCCCGGTGACCGTGTCCACCACAAAGTTCTCTATCATGCCAAGAATTTGGCCGTCATTTGTCATCACGGTCTTTCCGCGCAGTTCCGAAACGAATTTTTTCATAGGTATCACTCTCAACCGAAATAGGCTGGCCCATCCTGCTTTTTTCTGTCGGCCGCACCACTCTCTAACGCTTCCCTAATAGCATCGTAATATTTGATAGTTTCTTTCGTGGCGGAGGCCTTGACTATTTTGAGGGCCGCCTCGAAATGCGAGCGTTTCACTTCCTTGCATTCTATGTTTTCCCTGAGGGCGATCATGCCGGCTTCCCTGCACACCCCTAGGATGTCCGCGCCTACATAACCGTCCGTGGAATCCGCCAGCCAGTCCAGGTCAACATTCTTCAGCGGCATGCTGTTGGTATGGACCTTGAAAATGGCAAGTCGGGCGTCTCTGTCCGGCGGCCCCACAAACACCAGCCGGTCGAACCTTCCGGTCCTGAGCAGGGCCTTGTCCATTATGTCCGGGCGGTTGGTGGCGCCGATGATGACGACGCCTTCCATTGATTCAAGACCGTCAAGCGATGTGAGTATCTGATTGACCACCCGTTCGGTGGCACCTGAATCATGGGATGAACCCCTTGCAGGCACCAGGGCATCTATCTCGTCCAGGAAAACGATTGATGGCGCGACCTGTTTTGCCTTCTTGAATATCAGGCGAACTGCCTTCTCGCTTTCCCCCACCCATTTGGACATGACCTCCGGGCCCTTGATGGAAATGAAATTCGCCTCGGATTCATTGGCTACCGCTCTGGCCAGCAGGGTTTTGCCGGTGCCCGGCGGTCCGTAAAGAAGAATGCCCCTCGGTGGCTTTATTCCCAGCCTCACGAACGCCTCAGGTTGTTTGATTGGCAACTCCACGGCTTCCTTGAGGGAGCGTTTTGCTTCCTCCAGACCGCCCACATCGTCCCAGGTTGTCAGCGGTATCTCCACCAGAACTTCCCTCATGGCACTGGGTTCCACTTCCTTCAGGGCGTCCTTGAAATCGTCACGGGTGACCTCCATCCTTTCCACAATCTCAGTGGGTATGGGCTGATCCAGGTCCAGTTCGGGAAGGTACCGCCTCAGCGCCTTCATTGCAGCCTCCCTGCCCAGGGCGGCAAGGTCAGCACCCACGAAGCCGTGGGTAACCGCTGCGAATTCATCCAGTAATCTTGATCTGGATATATCGTCGCCGGCTATGGGCATGCCCCTGGTGTGGATCTCCATGATTTCCTTGCGGCCTATGCGGTCCGGTACACCAATTTCAATTTCCCTGTCGAACCTTCCCGGCCTTCTGAGCGCCCCGTCTATGGAATCCTCCCTGTTGGTGGCTGCGATGACTATTACATTACCCCGGGAACTCAAACCGTCCATGAGCGTTAGTAGCTGCGCGACAACCCGCCTCTCCACTTCACCCTGGACCTCGTCCCGTTTGGGCGCAATGGAATCCAGCTCATCTATGAATATGACGGACGGCGCATTCTTCTCGGCCTCGTCGAACTTTTCCCTGAGCTTTTCCTCGCTCTGGCCGTAATACTTGGAAATGATTTCCGGGCCCTGGATGGAATAGAAACTCGCGCCGGCCTCGTTTGCCACCGCCTTCGCGATGAGTGTTTTTCCCGTCCCTGGCGGACCGTAAAGCAGAACACCCTTCGGCGGGGTGATGCCCAATCGCCGGAACAATTCGGGATGGCGCAGCGGTAATTCAATCATTTCCCTGACGCGCTGGAGTTCATCCCTCAGGCCGCCGATATCCTCGTATGCGATGTTGGATATGACCTGTTCCTCCGCGGATGCGGCCCCGTCCTTCAGCTCAAGTGTTGTGCCGCGGGACATTACCACGATATCCTTGGGGGACGTGCTGACCACCAGGAACGGAATGTTGCCGCTGAGTCCCACGCCGGGTATCAGCAGAATATCGCCTTTGACCATGGGCCTGGCTCCAAGACCCCTTTTGATGAATTCCTCAATTCCTTCCCCGAACCGCACCTTTGTACCCTGCGATACCAGGGGTGCCAGAACAATCTTGTTCGCCGGGGACATCTTTGCCTTCCTGACCTCGACCTTATCTCCGGGTGAGACGCCGGCGCTTTGCCTGAGCATATTGCACATGCGAACCAGGCCCTTTCCCTCGTCATCCATGAGAAGCTTGAAAACCCTGGCCACAGTGTGCTTTGTACCGATTATCTCCACAGCATCTTCTATCTCCAGCCCAAGTGCCATCCTGGACTTCGTGTCCATCCGTACACGGCCCAGGCCGATGTCCGACTGGTTCAATGCTCTTTCCACTTTCAAAATGATGCTGTTCGGCATTTGTATCGCATGAGGATAACCCAGAAGCGGATATATCCTTTTTGGAGATAATCTCAATGTTGAGAAGAAGATTGCTCAACACGCCTGGTCAGAATACAGGTTTTTATCTTATCAACGCGGCCGGCCTGCGCGTCTATCTCCAACATGTCGCCGGTATTTATCACGTCGATGTTGATGCCGTCCACGCAAGGAACGTCGGCCAGTATCACTCCTGTGGCGACTATTGTTTCTGTTTCTCTGTTGATTATGGCTGCCGGGCCGACGCCGTTCTTGGCCAGACCGTAAATGACATACGAACCGACTGTCGAACCCTTGCCGCAGGGGAATACCAGTACCTTTCCGGTGACGCATTTTCCTTCCAGTTCGTGGCCCTTCTCTATGACTATTCCGGTCTTGGCGTTCACGCCGCCGTAGAACCCGAGGGGCTCCCTGGATACTATGGCTTCGGCTCTCACCTTTCCCTGGTTAATCATCCTTCCTTTCATTGCAAACACTTCCTGACAAGTTCTTCCACATTGTTGAACACGACCTTCTGGTTGCAGAATCCAGGCAGGTAGTTCGCTGCCTTGCCTGAATTAACACCAGTTGTCCCGAAGCCCATGTCCTCGATTGGGGAAACCACCATGCAGGTATCGGCCACCACGCGGCCGCCCGCACTTTCTATAGTTTCTGTGAAGCCCATGCGGTCCGCGGCCTCCTTCATCACCCTGGAGGTGCATATCCACACCGGTTTATTGAGTGTCTTTCCGGCCAGCATGTCCGCCAACACCGATATTTCCCTGAGGGAGGCATGGGGGCAGCCCAGTATCACTATGTCCGGTATTTCCCCGGTGTTCAGTTTGTCGAATGTGGCCCTCATTTCATCCTTACCCACCTGAATATTGTCCAGGCCGGAAAGTTCATGGTCCCTTGCTTCGGGTGTACAGCCCTCGGCATGGTACAGCGCAACAGCGCCCGAGGCGGCCATTGCAGCGCCCAGCGCCTTCAGATGGTCGGTGTTCGGATTCTTCAGGCCCCGGAAGTACGGAATTTTATTCTTCACCAACTTGCCCACATGGTATCCCAGTGCGCCATAATCGGAGTTGTATTTCATGTCCAAATTCACATCAACCACGACCTGTGGCTTGCGGTTCTCGTCCAGGTGGAGCCCGTAATTCGGCGTTACACCGCAGATGGCTGCAGCCAGTGCGGACGGTCCTCCCTCGCGGTTCGTTCTGGCGCCTATTACCGAATTGGAGAATGATACGGCCGATGACTCGGACCAGGCGATGCTCTCTCCGAACCTGGGCAGGTTGCCCGCAAGGTACGGCGTGCATGTAGCAGTCACCACAATTCCCATTTTGCGAAATGCTTCCATGATGCGTATCTGGTTCTTTGCGAATTCTTCGGGAAAACCGATTTCCTTCCAGTTCTCCATGTCCATTCCCGCCGGGTTTAGGTAAGTCAGAACCTTGACCTTGGCTCCCTTGGCCGCAATGTCCTCCAGGAACTCCAGGCCTGGGTCCTCGATGGACTTGTAGGAAACACCGGCCACCTGAACGGAACCCACAGGAATCATTTTCTCAGCTCCGTAAATCTCGCCCAGCCTTACCAGCAGTCTCATGAATCTCTGGGGTACTTCCCCGTTCTCGCCTTCCAACATCTTCTCTTCTTCTTTCGTCAGATACATTTCAACAGCTCCATGCAATTGGACACCAGCAGTTCTATATCCGATTTGCTGGCATTTTCAATGTGAATTCCCCCCACCGCCATGACAGGGACCCCGTATTTCTCGCAGGCGCCTCTGGCAATGGGCAACAGGACTTTCATGTCATGATGACCTTTCACTTCCATGATATCTTCATCCCCGTCCGGGGTAACGTAGGCCGCACCTCCCACATGGGATGATTCCCCGCCGCCCAGCATCAGGACAAGTCCCTTATCCAGTTCCTGTTTCCTGAGCCATACCCTATGCTTTCCCTCACCGGCCATAATCATTCAGATTCACCTCTCCGTATTTCACTTTCACGTACTTGGCCGGGTCCACGTCCGCAGGCATTGTGGCATCCAGTCCTACCTTGTCGGTGAGCGTCTTCTTGCCCGAGTGATTCGCACTGGGGTCCAGGGAAGAGCCGGGTTGGTCAAGCATCGTTACCGTGTCTTTTCCGGCCTGGAAACGCGTTGCCAGCGCCCATTCCACAGCTACCGGGTCGTAAATGTCAACGTCCTCATCCAGGACGATGACGTGCTTCATGCTCTTGTGGCCCTCGAATGCCGCGGCGATTGCCTTTTTACCGTCGTCCGGATTATTCTTCTTTATCTGGACAATGCCGTGTAGCCAGCTTCCGCCTCCGATGGTGATGAGCACATTTCGGCAATCTACCACCTTGCTGACTTCATCGTAAATTGTGGGTTCCTTGGGCATGCCCATGAGTATCTTGTGTTCCATTCTGCCAGGCAGTAATGTTTGATACATGGCATCCTTCCTGTGGGTGATGCAATCGATTATGAATACGGGTTCCTGGCGCTCGAAATCCCTGGTCTCGGTTAGGTCCACGAACGGCCCTTCCCTGTCAACTTCCCTGACCAGTCGCCCTTCCAGGACGAATTCCGCATCCGCAGGGACTTCCAGGTCCTTTGTGACGCACTTCACCAGCGGCGTGGGGTCCAGGGCATTGGCGATTGCCAGTTCATCCACACCGGACGGCGGGCCCAGGGAGGCTGCAATCATGACGGCGACCGAACTTCCAATGCACACGGCCATCTCCACTTCTCCGTCCGTTTTGTCATATGTGGTCCGGGTCTGGCGCTTGGGAATCAGCCTGGCTGTGCATTTGTTCTTGCCGACCTGCATCAGGCGGTGGTAACAGGCGTTCCTGCCTGTTTCCGGGTCTTTGATGATTGCCACGGTGGCACTGGCATATCGGCCGCCGTCACCGGGCAGATGCATCAGGAAAGGAATTTTGTCCAGGTCCGGTTCTTTGATAACAACCTCCTGGCAGGGTGCGTTTTCAACCATTTTCGGCGGCACCGGATTCCGCAGTGCCTCCACGGTCTTCGCCAGCAATCCCTCCTTGGTCGTCCCCAGAGCCCTGGCAATGATGTCCCGGGATGATGTAATTCCTCCGAACACCGGAAAATCGAAACCCTTGACGTTTTCGAAAATGGTGGGGCGTTCCCCCAGAGCATTCAACACATTGGCCAGCTCGTATTCCGTGCTGATTTCTTTCGATATTCTGACGAGTTCGCCGCCGTTCTCCAGGTCCGATATAAAATCTCTCAGGTTCATTTGACCAATCCTGCCGTTGGGACGGATAATTGGTCGGGGATATTTAAAATTGGTGCGCGGGGGTTCGGCGGATGACGACGTGGATCCTTTTGTTTATTGGAATTCAAAAATCCAATAGACTCCTTATTTGGTCCTAATTTTGATGCCAGAATAACCTGTTCGGCGGATGAACCTACCGCAGTTTGTTGAATTCATCTACATCTATCTCGACGTCATCAAGTATCTTGGATAAGAGCCCCTTCCCGATGTTCTCCTTTCCGTGGATGGGTACCACGGTGATGCGGCCGTCCTCATGGGCCCATACCGAGTGACCGCCTTTCTGGCGTACTTTCTCGAAACCCAATTTCTTCAGTACCTTGAAAACGATGCGGTGGCTCACAGGGGTGAGCTTACTCATGCCCGGACCTCTATCTCCTGAAGGCCGACAAAGCTCATCCTTCCTAGGTTGGCGGTGTCCTTCTGATAATCCAGGTATAGTTCGACTGCCTCCTTGGTCCTTTTTATCAGCGTGTCCAGGGTTTTTGCCTGGGTGTGGCAGCCCTTGAGTTCCGGTACCGTGGCCACGAACATGCCATCCTCGTCCTGCTCGATTATGACCCGAAATTTGTAATTTTCCATTATACCGCCTGGAATAACTGATGAAGCTTCCGATATATAAATTCTTTCTAAGTAAGAGTTCAGTCTTCTGAAATTTTAGATTTGACAATTGCAGATTTACAATACACGGTGAATGCAGTTCCAGACATATTCGAACGCCACATTCGCCCATGGCCCGGGAACATTTAATAACTAAATCCAGGGGCCATATGGCTGAAATTATTTTGCAAACAATCGGTGAGTGCGTAGCTAAATCCATCTAATTAAGCACTCGCCCTGAATCACCCTTCAGTCTGCAAACGGATTCACCGTGTGTGGGATTTCCGCAATCGACATTATGGAAACAATGAGATTGCGGGTGTGAGGAATTTCCGCAAGATTATAGTGAACATTCAGAATGCATAATTTTGCGGTTAGGCGAACATATGCGCGCTTTCCCCCATGTCCTCCGCATCCACAACCATGACCTTGTCTATCCCCTTGGTGAAGTCCAGCATCTTGACCCTTGTTCGGTCTTCCCTGATGGCGAACATGCCGGCCTCCGTGCAGATTGCCTTGATATCCGCGCCGCTGGCGCCGTCGGTACGGGAAGCAAGCTCCTCGAAGTTCACATCCTTGGTTATGCTCATCCTTTTGGAATGTATCTTGAAAATCTGGACCCTTGCCACGTAATTTGGCACCGGGATGGTGATTATGCGGTCGAACCTTCCGGGCCTGAGAAGCGCGTCGTCCAGTATGTCCGGGCGGTTGGTGGCGCCGATTATCTTCACGTCTTCCATGGCATCGAAGCCGTCCAGCTCCGCAAGCAACTGCATGAGCGTTCTCTGGACCTCACGGTCTCCGGAGGTTGCAACTTCAAGCCTCTTGGCTCCAACGGAATCCAGTTCGTCTATGAAAACGATTGTCGGGGCCTTCTCCCTTGCCATCTCGAACAATTCCCTAACAAGTCTGGCACCCTCTCCGATGTATTTCTGGACAAGTTCGGAACCGACAAAACGAATGAACGTGGCATTGGTTTGATGTGCGACCGCTTTCGCCAGCATTGTCTTTCCTGTGCCCGGCGGGCCTACCAGCAGTACGCCCTTCGGAGGGTCGATACCTACCTTCTTGTAGAGCTCCGGTTTGAGCAACGGATCCTCAACGGCTTCACGAATTTCGCGCATCTGGTCCTCCAGACCGCCGATGTCTTCGTAACATGTATCCGGTCTCTCTATGACCTCGCCGCCAAGGACCACTGGGTCCAGGGACGGCGGCAACACGCCGACAACTGCCAAGCTCTGCTTGTTCAGGGCAACTCTGGCGCCTATTATGACGTGTTCCGGGGATATGTATTCTGCCGTTGTAACAATGAAATCCGGTCCGGTGCTACTCTTCACGACCACTCTGCCGTCGGTCAGAACATCCTTGATGGTTCCGATAATCATGGGCGGGGTCTTCATCCTGTCCAGTTCGAACCTGAGGCGCTGTATCTCCTTCTGGAGGCGAACCATTTCGCTCTTGATGTAGCGCTTCTCGCCCTCGCTTTGCTTTGCTTCATCCATGAGACGGTCGTTCATGCTTTCAAGGGCTGCGATACGGTCCTTCAGCTCGACTGAAAATTCTTCGACCTCTTCTTCACGTGATTCGTATTCTGTCATATGCTGCACCTGTTTGCCGGGGTGCAATCTGGCATCCCATCGCTAACTATATATTGCCTCACATATTTATGGTTTACCATAGAATAAATAGAAAACAGGTGAGAACAGTGATTTGTGAAATGTGCGGAACAGAGGTTCCGAGAACCAAGCTGGTCATGGTGGAGGGCGCTGCCGTGGGCGTCTGCCAGAGATGCGAGAAATTCGCCAGCAGTCCTGCAGTAAAGACAAAGGACGGCGCAGTGGTGCTTCCCGATGTCGCCGAAAGGCTGGACACCCGTGAGAAACGGAGGAAGGAGCGCGACATTTATGAACCCACCGGAGAAAAGGAACTGGCTGTGGATTACAGCCAGCGAATAAGGGTGGCAAGGCAGAAACTGGGCATGAACCAGGAGGAACTGGGGCGGCTCATCAATGAGAAGAAGGGTGTCATAGTGAACATCGAGAACGGCACCATGATACCAAACGACAAGCTCATCGGCACGCTGGAAAGAACCCTGAAAATATCTCTGCGGGAAGTTGTGGAGGATTCGGGGGAGATTAAGAAGGCGGAATATTCGAGGGGGCTAACACTGGGTGACTTCATCAAGACCGAGAAGAAGAAGTAAATTACTCGCGGGAATGGTCATTTTTCTGATGGCGGTCATATTTCTGCATGGGGCGGCGGCCGAACCCGTGTTCGTCAGCACAGATATACCGCAGGTAGTTGATGCTGGCCAGCCCATAACCGTTGTCGTGAACATCACTTCCCAGCAACCGGTCATGAGTGTGTGGCTCACTCTTAACCCGGCCTCGCCGGATTACGGTTATTTTCAAATGAATCTGACATCCGGCAATGAGACTTCTGGCTCATGGACTTACGTGATTCCCGCTCGGCCGTGGGGCGGCCACATTGATTATTTCATAACAGCCAGAGATAATTCCGGTGATTCATCCCAGTACCCGGCCTCGGGCACTTCGGGCATCGAGATAACCGGGGAAGAACCTCCAAAACAGTTTCCCTGGAACATTGTGATAATCGTTGTTTTCCTTGGTGTTGTGCTGGTGCTCACCGAATTCATCCACAAACCCGGTCTTTACCGTCCGACCGGCAGGGAGCGGGCCAGGAAACTTGAGGAAGAGGACAGGAAGCGGGAAGAAGAGGATATGGCGAAGGAAAATACCGAAAAAGATTATTAATACTTCTCCAGCTTGAGCGCGCTCTCTGCCAGGGCCTCCGGGTCTATGGAATACACTTCCCTGGGAGAGGAGCCCTCCTTCCGGGCCAAACCCCGTGTCACTATGGCATTGAGGGCATTGGCGGCCATCTGATTTGTTATGTGCATTGAATGGGCAAAGTCGAATGCCGTGGCGTGCTTGGATTCGAACAGGTTGGTGAATGTTTTCTTAACTATTTCCTTCATGTCGGTGGATGCCAGTACCATATCAAAATTGAAATAGTCCAGAATACTTCTTTCGGCACGGTTCCGCAGAGGCGACTGGCCCCCCCTGAAATCCTTGAGCATGACATTGTTCACCAGGTCGATATCATAATTGAACCTGGCCGTTTTTGTGTAGGCGCACACCCTCAGCTCGAACACCACCATGCCGTGCTCTCTGATATCATCCCAGAGTTTCTCCAGTGTTATCAGTTTGGGTATGTACGGCCTGATAGGCGCAGCTAACGGGTCCACCGACTTGGTCTTTATGGACTGGGGATAGTTCAGCCAGGTGGGATATCCGCGTATCATCACATTGTCCCGCTGAATCTGCTGATGTTTGTCCCATTTGTCCAGTTTGAATGAATCGTAAGAGAAACGTTCCAGCACACCCATGCCGTTGCCCATGAGGACTAGCGTCTTCGTTGGCGTGTTGAAGTCCCAGTTCTCCTTGAGATTCGGTTTCATGAATCTCATGCCCAGGTTCTCGAGTTTCTCCTCTGCATGCATGGCATCCAGCAGGGAAGCGTACTCACTGCCGTTGACCATGTAGGTGACGCCGGCCAATGGCTTTTTCTGGGCTGCTTTGTATTCGTAGAAAGTGCGTTTCAGCTCGTTCTCTGCAAACAAATCCACCTCTTCCTCCAATCCCATATGAAGAATGGCCTGGCAGAATTCCAGGATGTCTGTCATCACCGGAGAATAAGTGGACGGAGTTAAAATAATTACTGTAAACCCGCAAAATTATGCATTCAGATTGCTTGCTATAATTTTGCGGAAATTCCACACACGATGAATCTGTTTGTTTGTAGAATGATGATTCATGGCGAATACTCTTTTTTGTTTTCATTTAGATTTCGTATTCACCAATTGTTTGCAAAATGATTGCAATTTTATGGCCCCTGGATTTAGTTATAGGACGTTTCCGGGCCATTGGCGAATGCGACGTTTGGATATGTTTGGAACTGCATTCACCGAGTTTGATAGGGGCAAGCCCCCACACCCCCGACCCCTTCGGAGGGATTGTTGGCGCGGTCAGGGTTGCTGACCTGAAGGCCAGGCCGGTTGGGAGGCATCCCAGAATTTCCAATGTGTTTATTACTATTCTGAGTGGCATTGAAAATGGTGCAGCCCATAAGGAAGTGGAATATTCACAGGTCGGCATGGAGGTAATCGTGATTCCGTTGGCTCGGTTGCCGGAGGACGTGAAGGTGGGGAGAGGGAGCTGGAGGGGTGGGTGGTAAGTTTTTGTGGTTAGGAATGGGGAAATATATCATCAACTTTTAAAGTATTCATAATGTATTCCTGGGTATTCATACCAACCAATAGGTGCAGGAAAAATATGGGCTGAAAACATATGGCCAACCTTGTTGATTGAATTAATAATTCTGTAATTATTAAAATCAACATCAATGCTAACAAGATTATTTGAATTATTATAGGTATAATAATGGCATCCAAATGTCCTATTATTTATGAATGTCATCATCGTTAATGAATCTGCTGGAACTTGCTGATTAAGTGTTATATTAATTATTGCCTTTTCAGACGAATTAATTAACAAACCTTTTCCATAAACAGAATTTACAACAGTAACATTAATATTACCTTCCTTGAATGAATTATTTAGTAATATATCTGTCCAATATTGTGCGTTTTGATAAAAATCAGGAAGAGGTACAATAACAGTACTATTGCATAGTGGGTCATTTAATATTTCCACATTATAGTAAAAGGAATAAATGTAGCCTTCGTTACCTTCGTTAAAGGTATATATAAAATAAGACGATAATATTAGAATCGTTGACACAATTATTGAAATTATTATTTTTGTTATTTTTTTCATTCTGTGACCTCCTAAGTCCTTAGTAATGGATCTCCTATATAATTTAAATAATAATGTTCAAAATTATTACCAATCCCACTAGAACCTTCATGTAAATAATAAGGTCCCAAAGGATTCTCTAACTGTGACCAACAATACCCCCACTCTAAAATGGTTTCACCAATCGTTTTGCCTTGATTTAATGAATTAATGAACCCATGTAATCCGGGGACCCCCCCTCCGGCCACTCCAGAATATCCGAATGCCCCGAGACCCCAACCATTATTATTAAAAGCTAAATATCCTGCGAGATAATAATCTCCTGAAGACCCTGTTTCAGTTCCATCTGAATTGATAAAGCGTGTGGTCCTGCAGCACGTCATAAATGTAAAAGGGACTGTTATTTTTAAATCCTTTATATCGGGAGGTGTAATAGTTAAGGTGGGTTCAGATGCGCTAACAAAAACTCCCATTTCATCTGAATGTCCCGAGATAACACAAAAACTATAATGCATTTTAATTGGTGGATTCCAAATTGGTCTACTTAAAAGGTCAATAGCAGTTTTTGTTTCCTCAATAGAATCTATGAAGTGTGAACTGCAACCATTATCTTCAAAATTGTTGGTATAAAACGGATTGTACACAGCACTTAATTCTTCTTTTATTGGAGTGGGATTTAAATCAGCAAAATCAGCTTCAATTAAGAGGGCCATATCTGTGTCATACCATTCGTTATTGATATATTTAAGAGCACGTTCGAAATAATTGATTAAATATACACAGAACCCAGAAATATCAGTTTTACTAGCTGGTGGGCGCAATAAACCTACAAAAATTTCGGGGGCGTTTCCTCTGGCTTGAGTAATCTCTATTGAACGAATCTCATATAAACCATCTTGATTCTGCGTCCATATACCATCCATATCTTCATAAAATAGAGATATTAAACGGCCATCATTTGTTTCAAAAGCCATCGGCATATCCCCCACCAAGACCGCGCCAATCATCCCGTTCAGGTAATTCGTTTTAATATCGGCTTTTACCTGTTCCGGCGATGTCCAGGTTCCATAGATAACCTTTGTTCCAAGCTCCGCATATTCCCCCATTCTAAGGGAATATGTCCGTAAGTCCGGCGAAGCGGTTTGCAGTTTGCTGAACAACTCGGTATCCACATAATACCCGACCCAGCCAGGACTAGATGGGTCCGTCGGATCCGTCCCGTACGCCTCCTCCCCGGGCGCCCTCTCCCTCACCTCCTGCCACCACGTCAGCCCGTCCCCGTCGTAATCGTTCTGGGTAATGTCGAACCACAGCTCGCAGTCGTCCAAGAAGGATTTCGGCGCT
>VMTD01000072.1 GCA_013791785.1 Methanobacteriota archaeon | reverse complement strand
GCCTGAGATGAATTGACCAATTACACGAATCTGAACAAAAAATAGGCCGCCATGCGCCGTCCAATCTATTGCACAGGAAATCAAAGCTGTCAGGCTTTGATAAATCAGGTGCATGGCCCCCTGGGTAAACTTCCAGCCCTGGCAACAAACGCCAGCCACTTTAGGGGCTGGTAGTTTACGGGCTGGTAGTTTACTTTGTTCGGCCCCTCCATGCATCGTTTATTTTTGATGACGCCTAACAACATCAGCGTTAAATCTATTAACGTTGAATTCAATGCAGGTCGGAAGAGGAAGGTCATGTCCAAGGAGTTGACAAAGCAGATTATCGCCATCATGGAAAGGGAGATGAGCGATATCGGAGGTTTCATAGTCAAGAAACAGTGCATGCTCATCGGTTCCGACCCCAATGACATCGAGCCGGCGGACCTTCCGAAGCTTGCCAGTCAACTTTCCGAGGTCATGAGAACCTTCGGCGGCTACGAGAAAGCCAGAATAATTTATTCCGAGATCAAGAAACTGGAGAACCTGGACAAGGTGGCCGAGGGTGAGAAGAGCGAGGAGAAGCGCAACAAGATGCTGGAAGACCTGGGTATGACATGCATATTCGCAGCCGAGTGGGACAAGGCCTTCGATTACTTCAATAAACTTCTGGGTGCCGCAAGGGCTGCCAATGATAATATCCAGATATCGCGTTATCTTCAGAAACTCGGCTTCATCCATCAGGAACGGTCCGAGTTTGACCAGGCGCTGAATTATTACGAGAACGCCCTGGAAGCGGCAGAGGACGCCAAGGACATGCGTTCGATAGGTGAATCATGCAACCTCATAGGCGGCATATACTGGAACAAGGGCAATTACCAGAAAGCTACCCAGCATCTTGAAAAGGCCATCGAGTACGCCCTGAAGGCCGAGGACATGAAGATTCTAGGTTCCGCTCATATCGGCCTGGGTAACATTCATTCCGACATTCATGAAACGAAGGAGGCCATCACCCATTACCAGAATGCGCTGAAGTATCTGAAGGACACCAACGAGGTCTATGAAATATCGAGGGCGTACAACAACCTGGGCGATACCTATCTCCAACTTGGCGAGTGGCAGAAGGCCCTGGAGCAGTTCGAGAAATGCAAGGAATACGGCGAGAAGGGCGGGTGGCTCAACATGATGGCCTGGGCGGAGTTCAATTCCAGCGAGGCTCTCATCCACCTCGGAAAAATGGACCTGGCCAAGAGCAACCTGGACCGCAGCCTGGATATGCTGAAGAAGATAGGGGACCGGGTCGGCCTTGGTGGGATATATCAGAATTACGGGAGGCTGTACGCCGTCCAAAAGGACTGGCTGAAGATGTCCGAATATTACAGAAAGGCCGTAGAAATTTTTATGGAGATAAATCACCCCATATCCCTGGCCATGACCTATGAGGAATTCGGCATTGCCCTGAAGAATAAGGGTGATTGCGAGGAAGCCAAGGTCGAATTGAGGCGCGCGGCCAACCTTTACCTATACCTGGAGTTGGAAACGCAGTTGAAGAGGATTCTGAAAGAGATTGAGGGTTGTTGAGTTCCTCTGGTTATCACTGGGCTTCAATCAGAAAAATGCTTGGAACCCCCCGTTTATCCTTCTTTTGCGGTAATTAATACATTGGGTATGTTCTTCGATACCTTGATTCCCTTCTGAAGCTTTCCGACATTGTATTGGAGTTTATCCGAAACCTTCACTACTATCATCAATATATATATTGTCGGAAGGGGTCTAAATAGTTTTGCAATCTTCTTGCGATTATGTGAAGCGTCTCGTCCGACCATTAACATTTCATATTGCCCGCAAAAGTTTAATCACAGGAAGATCCTGGCCCCCGCATGAAGCAGAGAGTGCTGGAGATTCGCCTGCAGGAGCTGGAAGGCTTTGCCAGGTCACGAGCCGATCTGGAGCAATACCCCACGCCTGCCAAGATTGCCGCGGACGTGCTTTACATCGCCCATGCCCATGGTGATGTGGATGGAAAGCGAGTTCTCGACCTGGGGTGCGGTACAGGCATATTTTCCATAGGCTCGTGCCTGCTGGGTGCCCGTGAGGTGGTGGGTCTGGACATTGACAAAGCCGCCCTGGAAACCGCTGGGCGAAATGCCGCGGCATCGGGTTGTGATATTGAGTTCCGGTGCGGCCCGGTGGAATCCGCATCCGGAAATTTCGACACCTGCATAATGAATCCACCGTTCGGCTCCCAGAACCGGCATGCAGACATCCCTTTCCTGGAAAAGGCCATGGAACTTGCCGGCACGGTTTACACCATGCACAATTCCGGCACCGTGGATTTCCTCCGCGGTTTGATCGGGAAATCCGGCCGAATCCCGGAGATTAAGAGAAACTATAAATTCGAGATACGCCATACCTTCAACTTCCACAGAAAGGAAAAGGCATATTTCGATGTAACATTGCTAAGGATAGTGCGGCCATGAGCGAGGAGATGACAATGCCCGGAGATGAGCTGGCGACCAGCGAGGAATATATCTCGGGCCAGGGAACCTATGAGAAGGACGGAATAATATACGCCGCGGTAATGGGCAAACCGGAGTTCAACCAGGATGATAAGACAGTCCGGGTTGTGGGGGTGAAAAGTAACTCTGTTCTGAAGGCCGGTGACACGGTTCTCGGGGAAGTGATGAATGTCTCCAATACCATGGCAAATGTTGTTATTTCCGGGGTGGAGGAACGCCCAGGTTACAGAATACAGGGTGAAACCGGCGTCATACACATTTCCAAAGTTACTGAATCCTACACCGATGATGTGAGAAATGAATACCGGACGGGCGACCTGGTCCGGCTTCGGGTCATCCAGGCCTCGCCGTCCTTGCAGCTCTCCAGCAGGGAACCGGGCCTCGGCGTCCTGAAAGCCAGATGCAGCCGCTGCCGCATAATTCTTTTCAACAGGTCAGGACAGTTGTACTGCGCCGATTGCGAGAAATACGAGCAACGGAAACTCGTCGATGACTTCGGTATGTATTCTCCCGAATTCAGGGAATGAGCCCGCCCGCGGCAAGGGCCAGAAGCTCGACATTGTGCTTTATGGGACAATTTTAATTAGGTGGATGAGGATACGGTGTGCAAAGGGAGGGACAGCTTGGACAACAAGACAACCCAGGAACTCGTCGAGGAGATCAAACAGCTCAGGAACGAACTCAGGCATATGCGGGAGATAGTGAATTCTCTTGTGAACATAGTCATGGATTACGATGAGGAAGAGTACGACGTGACGCCGACCAACCAGCGGTTCCTTGATATGTACAACTGATAGGGGGCGCAGAATGGTCAGAAAAATAAAGATATCTCCCTCTATTCTTTCAGCAGACCTCACCAATCTGGGGTCTGCCATAGATATTCTGAATCAGGGCGGCGCAGACATGGTGCACCTTGATGTCATGGACGGTAATTTCGTCCCCAACATTACTTTCGGTCCTGCATTCGCCAGGGAACTGAAGGCCGTTTCCAAAATTCCTTTCGACACCCACCTGATGATTACCAGGCCCATGAGATTTGCCATGGAATTCATCGAAGCAGGCAGCGATTGGCTGACATTTCACATGGAATCTTACGATGACCCGGTTAACACCATAAAACACATCCGGGACCTGGGGGCGAAGGTCGGCATGGCCATAAACCCCTGCAACCCTTTCTCCGACCTGGAAGAGTACCTTCCGGAGCTGGACATGGTGGTCATCATGACCGTTAATCCCGGCTTCGGCGGGCAAAAATGCATGACCGAACAATTCTCCAAAATTGCGGAAGCCAGGGTAGCCATTGACCGACTTGGTCTGGACATCGAGATAGAGGTGGACGGCGGTATAAACGAGCACAACGTGGGCGATGTAGTGAGGGCGGGTGCCACGGTGTTTGTTGCCGGTTCGGCGGTCTTTAGGGGAAAGAGAGGGCCGGCCGGCGAGATAGCGGCACTGAAAAAGGCTGCCGGAATCTAAGATATTCTTAAAAATAATCAAACGAACTCAAATATTTTATCGGGCAATCAGTAGTGTCTGGATGCTGTTCATCCGGTGGTTTCTTCGTCCGTTACGCCCATGTAGAACAGGATGGCGAAACCCAACCAGCTTATCATGAGAATCATGATTGGCAGGTTGCCCCAACCCAGCAGCACCTGGGCTGCAAGAAATACGAGCGGGATGCCGAATCCCAGGAACGCGTAGAGCGCCTTTCCATACATTGAATCCATGAACTGGTCTGTATTCATCCAACGCAAGGATACGGAGGATGTTTAAAAACTTAACTGTGCGCGTAAGTGTTCAGCGAAACGATAACAATTGTAGATTGACGATTGTAGATTGTAGATTTACGACGGATTGACGACGTTGCATATTCGTAAGAGGTCACTGATGTGAAGCCTCTTACAACGGTAAGTGGTCCGTATCCCCAAGTTCTCCTCTATTACTACAGATAGCTCTGCCAATAAATTATGGCATTTTGATATCGCTGATGCAGGAACAGATTATAACAGCCAGCCAGAAAATAAAATCTATTATTGCGGGATTATAACTTCTGAAGATTGACCACTTACAGATATTCTTAACAAAGATCTAAAATCTAAGATCTAAAATCTAAAATACGGTTGGGCATTCTGCCAGCAAAAATCTAAATAATCTTGAACGTGATTTTGTAGTCCGACGGCGACCCTTCATAATTAATATTCTTCCATCCGATGGTGTTGTCGAGGATATTGCCCCTGTTGTAGCTGATGTCAGTGTTCAAATCATTCCAGGCGAGTATCTCCACTTCTTCCAGCCCGCTTTCCCAGGTGACCCGAACCTCGTCCAGATATCTGCGCTGGCTGAACCAGGGGTCCGCGAACCTCAGGGTGTAATCGCTGATTGTTATGCCCATTCCGGGCTGGTATGTCTGCTCCCCGGGAGATACATAATACTGCCTGGTACCCGCATCATCCATGCGTAAATAGGTGGTACATTTTCTGCCCAGTTCGTCCTCCACGCCCTTCGCCCGGGCTATGCCGAAATCCGTCGAGAAGCTAAGATTCTCTCCCACACTCCTGGGAAGGTCGAACATGGTTATCATGATATTCCTAGACCTTGCCACATACCTGTCCCAGTCCGGCCGATTGTCGAAGCTATGGTATATCCTGTTATCCAGGGGCGATGGCGCGTCCATATAGTTCCTCAGGATGATGTCCGCCCGGACAGTGCCGTTGGTGAACACCGTGAATTCGGCGTTTCCGATGCTGTAATCGGAGTAGTAAACCTCCGTCTGGATTGGCGGGTCATGAATCAGCACTCCGTGTGCGGTCTCCCTGGAAAGCCCGAATATGCCTGCCCAACCGGCCAGCAGGAGTGCGAAACATAAAACCACCGAGAAAACACTCTTCATGGAAATGCTGTAATCCTTTTTCTTCAACGGCTCGGAGAACATGGGTACAAGGGCCAGTGCCACGCCTATGAACAGCAGCAACAGCGCCGAGTTGATGAATGGGTAGGCAAGTTCGTCCCTTGGAAGGGATAGCGAATACGCAAAGGCCAGTAACCCGTTCAGCACCAGAGAGGGGGACCAGAAGAGCAGGAGTGTCCAGGACCTAACCTTGTCATCGTCCAGGTCCATGTACTCGCCCATGCTTTTCAGTGCGGCGGATGAAAGCAGAAGAACGAACGTTCCAGTGAGAATTATACCCGCCACCATGAACAAATCCGGCTGGATGCCCAACACGGTGACAGCGTACTTTGTATCTCCTGCATCGTAGTAATAGCCCATGACCAGATAGAGCGAGGAATGTACCAGCATGCATACGCAGAACATGAGTGTGAATAGCTTAGGTATGAATGTTTTAATCCTGGGCAGAACCAGGAGCAGCGTAAAGGTTCCGATGACTAGCTGTACCAGAATTCCGGCCATGTAGACGAGGCCGATATCGGTATGGCTCATGGTCTGCGGCAGCCACAAGGATGCATAACCGCTGCCCGGGGCGAGGTAGAATGCATAGAAATCGCCCCCCAGGAGAACTGTGAACAAGCCGTGACCCAGCACTTCATGGACAGCTATGGAGAAAAATAAAGCTATCACGTAAAGCATCATCAGTAGGGCCATCAAAGTGAGCTTTCCATCCCTCGAGTCAATCGGTTCTTTCAGGTTGAGTATATTGCCATAACCCATGATGTCCCATATGTTTCTTTTAATTTATAAAACAGACGTCGATTTGAATTCCATCCGTTCGGTTGCCTTCTAACCTGAACAGCGTCGGCTTTGCTCCCCACAAGAGTAGCCAGACATCTCACCCATGCCGTACATCGTGGGGGGTATTCTCCCTACACACTTAATCGAGCCAGTATGTTTGTAGGGGACAATATTGTAACTGTTCAGGTTCTAACTCCGGCCAGGGTTATATTTTTCAGGGTCTTTCGAAATAACGTGAAAAGTCAATCTTTCCGACATCTATATTACCATTAAACGCCTCTTGGTTGATGCAGCAAATTGGATTTCCCAGGGGCTGCAATGTGTCTGATGGAGGTAATGGAATGGTAAGCAAGTTCTCGCACCTGTACTCTAAGAATGCCAGAGAGATGAAAGCATCTGAGATAAGGGAGCTTCTGAAGCTCACCGAGAGAAAGGATATAATATCCTTTGCCGGCGGACTTCCGAACCCGGGAGCATTCCCTGTTGACAAGGTGAGGGAGATATGCAACCACCTGCTTGATGAAAAGGGTGCCAACATTCTTCAGTACGGTACCACCGAAGGGGTTATGGAACTCAGGAAGGCCATAGCGGATAGGATGAACAAGAAGGGCATGGACATCAATTATCACAACGTGCTGATAACTTCGGGCTCCCAGCAGGCGCTGGACATCATCGGAAAAACTTTCCTGGATCCGGACGATACAGTCATAGTCGGCGCACCAACATACCTGGGCGCTACAAACGCCTTCAGGTCCTACGGGGCTGTGATGGAAGGTGTCCCTCTGGACGAGAACGGTATGGACCCGGAATTGCTGGAGGAGAAGATACGCCTCCTGCAGATGCATGGCCGCAGCCCCGAACTTCTTTACCTCATACCGGCCTTTCAAAATCCGTCGGGCGTCACAATCCCCTTGGAGAGAAGGAAACGCATACTGGATATAGCCAGGGAGTACGACATGGTGGTGGTGGAGGACGCGCCATACTCGGAACTCAGGTACAGCGGCGAGGCCCTGAAGCCCATGAAGGCCATGGATGAGGACGGTCGCGTCATATACCTGGGCACTTTCTCCAAGATACTGGCACCCGGATTCCGCGTTGCATGGTGCATTGCGGAGCCAGACCTTCTCAACAAGCTCATCATCGTGAAGCAGGCATCAGACCTGTGCACGAATACCTTCGGTCAGCATATCGCGGCGGAATACCTCAATCGCGGTTACATCGACGAGCATCTGGAGAAGATAAAATCGCTTTACAAGCGAAAGAGAGACAGCATGCTGGCCGCCATGGACGCGCATTTCCCGGCAGAGGCGAAATGGACCAAACCCGAAGGAGGAATGTTCATATGGGTCACATTGCCGAAATGTATCGACACCAAGGATATGTTCGTCCGTGCCCTGGAGAACAGCGTGGCATACGTTCACGGCGCGTCATTCTTCGCGGACCGCTCCGGCAAGAACACCATGAGGCTGAACTTCACCTATGCCTCGGACGAGGACATTGACATTGGCATAAAGCGTCTGGCCGATACCATCAGGCAGGAACTCGAGACCTGCAGGAAGGAAGGAAAGGGCAAGGACTTCAGGCCGAATGAGGAAGGGCTCGTCGTAGGGGTTTAGCCCCGCAATCAAATCGTAAACATAATGGCGATTGCGGAAATTCCACACGGTGAACCTGTTTGCCGACTGAATGGTGATTCAGGGCGAACGCTCCAGACTGCTTGAATTTAGTTCTCGCATTCACCATTTGTTTGTAGAATGGTTAGAATTTATGGCCCCTGGATTTAGTTTGGACATGTTTCCGGGCCATCGCCGAATTCTTTAGCAGATATTCGAATCGATTCAGAACTCGGCTGGCTCGATAGATATGTTTGCATATGTAAATGCCTTATCTATCTCGCATGTTCGAACGCGCTATTGTCATAAGTCTGGTGCTGCATTCAACACACCTTCTATGGTGGGCTCCTTTGCACGCAATTAAGGATGGGCTGGCACCGTTGCAGAACGTAGGTATAGCGCGATGCCTCATTCCACATGAATTCCGGGCTTTCCCGGACTGGCAACATTACGTTTGTTGCTAGGGTCATAGAGGTCCGGCTCATCGCCCGAGAACACCGAAACCTCGCAGGAAAATTCCTTCCCAAATAAATCGATGGCTGCTCTTAGGGCCTCAAGTTCCTCGTTCTGTTCGTTGACCGGTATGCCACCGTCCCCGAACCTCTTCATATCCTTCATCAGCCTGGATGCGAAGGCGCTTATCTCCTTGGATTTTGATTTGAGCTCCGGGACCAATTGGGCGTGTTTCATCACCGCGCCCATGTCCTTTCCTTCCTGAGCCATCATCCTCTGGACCTCGTACTTCCATTGGTAGGCCGTGTAAAGGCAAATTCTCTTGGGTATCATGCCGGTCATCTTCAGGATGCCGGATATGTCCGCCAGAACGCTCTCTAGGTATTCCTCAATTTCCAAAGCCTTTTCATCAATGTTAAATTCGCTGGTATCTGGGTACCTGGAGGCCGAGACCATGTCTGCATTTTCTGCCATCTCCCAGAGTTCCTCTGCCATGTGCGGCGTGAACGGTGCCATCATGCGTATCCAGGCGTTGATTGCCTTCCTCAGCAACTCGGAATTATTTCCTCCTCTGCGAAGATACCATTTGAGATCGTTGACAATGTCGAAGTAAATGATGTTGGCTGCTTCCCTGAGTTTAATATCGTCCATCATAGAGCTGGCCTTGTGTACATTTATGTGAAATTGTGACTCAAGCCAGGCATCAATTGGCTTTTCCCCGCCACCCTGCATCTCCAGAAGCTCGCCCGCAAAGTACCACGCGCGTTCCACGCTCTTCCTGGAATTGTACACGCTGGCAGGGTCCCATTCAACGTCAACATGAGGGCTGGAGATATGGCAGTAATAGAGCCGTAAACCATCCACCGTGTAAGTGCTGGCCGCGTCCGGTATCGGTTCGGCGCCGCCCTTGGACTTGCTCATTTTTCCTGCCTTTCCGGAAATCCACCAGTGGACGAAAAGTCCTTTCGGCATATTATCTGGTAATATCGCGGCATGGTTCAGCAGGAAGACCGGGAAGTGAACAGTCTGATGCTCCTTTCCGCCCAGGTTTATGTTCAGGGGATACCAGTACTTGAAATCCTTCCTGAGTCCAGCAATCACTTTTGCATTAATGCCAGTGACCTTGGAAACTTCGTCCGGGCTTCCGTTGCCCAGGAATATGTGGTCAAAAAATGCGTCGTTCAGTTTCTCCGGGTCCAGTATGCCCTGATTGACTGCCCCGGATACAATGTAGTATGCCGAGTAGAGTGTTGAATCAGATATGGGTTCAATGGTCCAGCGCTCGTCGAACGGGAAGGGCGTTCCCAGCCAGTTTCCCATCCTGACGCACGCTCGTTCTTTAAACCAGTCCAAAGCGCCTGGCAAGTTATCCTTGTATGTTTGGGGCTGGATGTTCATTTTCGGAACATGGGCCTTGGCGATTTCCGTTACCTCCGGATGTCCGTAGTCGATGAACCACTGGTCAGGAATAAGTTTCATTATGACCTTTGCGCCGCAACGACAAATTACCGGCTCGGAGAGGTCGTACATGACGTCAGCAACGCCCATTTCCAGCATCATAGCCTTGACCTCATCCTTGGCCGTTGCAACCGGTTTGCCTGCGAATTGACCGCAGTTCTCCCTCATCCTTCCGGTGTGGAACCCGGCCTTGTAAATTTCCTTTGTGGCCTCTTCCAGCTTCGGGTCATTCTGGTCTGTGATGCCCATCTTCCGGCATATCTCCGCCGCGGGGTTGGGGCCCCAGCCCTTGGACTCGATAATCGGAATGGGTTCGATATTTCTCACCATCTCGGGGTCCAGGCCGAATTTTCTGCATGTCTCGGGGTCATTGGTCAGGTCCTGCAATGCAATCCAATCGTATGGCGCATCCGACGGAACGCTGGTCACCAGGCCCGTGCCGAAATCCGGGTCAGTGAACCGGGACGGCAGCACCGGAATTTCCCTATCGATAACAGGTGCCATGACCGTCCTGCCGATGAGGTTTTTCCCGCCAATTTTTCCGATGATTTCCACCGAATTCTTCTGGAAACTGAGCTTCTCGGCACACTGGGGGCTGATTATCCACACCTCGCCGTTCACCCTGGCTTTCACGTACTCCACATCGGGATTGGCCCAGAAATTGGTCTGGCCAAACACCGTTTCAGGGCGAAGGGTGGCGGCCATGAGGAATTCGTCATCCATTTTGAACTTGAGCAAGATCCATTCCTGCTTCTCGGCATTGCCGCCCTGGGAGATGTCCGTTTCCGAGGCGTCCACCGCCACCGGGCCGCATTCCATGCACGCGGTTCCGTAGTACGGCTTCTGGGTCAGCATCCCCCTGGCGTGGAGTTTGCGGAACTGCCACTGGATGAATTTTTTGTATCCCGTGTCAATAGTAGTAATGAACCTGTCCCAGTCAGCCAGAAAACCGAATTTTTTCCAGTACTCGTTGATATAGACCTGGCTTAGGAATTCTGCAACATAGGCTGGTTCTTTCAATTTCTCTATTTCCTCCGAAGAAGCCCCGCTTTCTGTTAACAATTCTATAGTTGACTGATCATTTCGCTCCACCTTTCTTGCAAAGGTCTGGCAAAGATTTCCACTAGCATGGGTGCCCACCGGGAAAAGAACATTGTAGCCAGTCATTCGTTTGTATCTAGTTATAACGTCTGAGTAAGTATAGCCCCGCATATGGCCTACATGTAAGAAACCTGAGGTTCCAGGGTAGGCAAACATGAGAAAGAATTTTGGCTTGCCCGTTTGAGCATCAGCTTTCCAGATGCCCGACTCTTGCCACCTCTCCTGCCATTTCTTCTCGAAAACGGCTGGCTCGTAATCTTTACCCATCGGACACCTCATTTCTTGCTCTCTTCGAGTGTTTTGATTATCGCGCCGGTTTCCTCGGCCTGGTTCTTGGCTCCGACCGATTCATAGTAGTTCATTGCGATGCTGTAATTGTCTATGGCGGCGACGACCTCGTCCATCTCCTGGTAAGTAAGACCCAGCTGGAAATAGGTGGCCGCAAGATCGAAAGGAATATCCAGCATCTCCAGAATGAGTATGCTCTTGTTGATATTCTCCAGGGCCTTGGGCCAGTCCTTCTTGAACCTGTAAACGATGCCCAGGCACCTGAACACGCCGTTCATGCCTATCTTGTCGTCCTGGCTCTCGCATGTGTTCAGCGCCTGAAGACAGTATGTTTCAGCTTTATCCAGTTCGCCTATGTTGGCCAGTGCCTCCGCGGAGTTGAACATGGCCCAGGCAGCCATATTTCGGTTGCCAATCTTCTCGGCTGCGGCGCGGCTCTTCTCCAGGGCTTCAATGGACTTGTCCCACTTGTCCATGTGCAGATAAGTGTCCCCAATGTTATTGTAGGCCCTGGCCAGTTCGGAGAACTCGCCCAGTTTTTCCAGTTCCTGGACGCTCCTGTTGTAGTACTCGATGGCCTTCTCATACTGGCCCCAATTGTTGTACACATTGCCCAGTTCTATGAATGCCTTTGCCATTGAGGAAAGATCGCCGGCTTTCATGGAGTGGCTGATGCTCTGGTTGTAATGCTCAATGGCGTCATTATTTTCTCCCTTTCTCCAGTGTACGTAGCCCAATCCTCTCTGAATCTCTCCCATGCTGAGCAGGTCACCGATGCGCTCGGCAATCTCGCTGGCTTTCAGGTAATCCTGTTCCGCCTCGCTGTGATTTCCGATGGATCGCTTTGAATGGCCCCTGGATATCAGGGCTTTCAGTACAAAGGCGTCCTTTCCGGTCTTCTGACCCAGTCTGAGCACATCCTCATAATATTTCACTGAACTGTTCCACAGTCCCAGGCCGAAATACAGATTGCCCACGCTCATTGACAGCCTCATCTTCTCGAATTCCATGTCGTCGGTTTGCGGGAGCGTGTCCATGAGCCTTAGCGCTGTGATGTAATACTCCACAGCCCTGTCAAAGGCCAGGGCCTGGAATGCCATGTCGCCGGCCATTATTGAATAATCATGTGATTTCTGAGTGTGCTTTCCCAGGGTGAAATGCCTGGCCAGGTCGAATGCCCAGTTCTGGAGATTGTCCGGGTACAATCTCTCAATGACATCTCCGACAGCCTTGTGCATCAGCCGAACCCTGCTCTGGCTCATGCTCTCGTATATGACGCTCCTGATGAGCTTGTGGTCGAACCGGTACTCCTCCTCCTTGCTGTTGGACACTTCCTGCACAATGTCGGCCAGCATGAGTCTGTCAAGGGAATCCAGCAATTTTTCCTCGTCTATACCGGTAACTTCCTTCAAAATCGCAAAGGAGAACACGTCCCCGGCGACCGCCGCGAATCTGAGTATCTTTTTATCTTCCTCCCCCATCCTGGCTATGCGGTGGCTGATGACATCCCTTATGGTGTTCGGTATCCTGATGCGAGACATGTCCAGACCCGCATCCCAGAGATGGCCGTGCCTCAGGATGATGCCCTCGTCCATCAGGGATCTGAGCACCTCTTCCACGAAGAACGGGTTGCCGGAGCTTTCATCGTACAATTTGGTGGAGAACTGGGTCGGCACGTTCTTGATATTCAATATGTTCTTTATCATGTCGCTGATTTCCGTGCCGTTCATTCTCTCGAGGTCTATCTGGACCTGGGAAATACCTCTCATGGCCTGGCTGAATATCTGGTAGAACGGAAGCGGTTTACCGTCCGGTCCAACCTCATCAGTCCTGAATGCCGTGCTTATCAGTATGCGGGAGCTGCCGGTGTTCCTGGCTATGTAAACCAGCATCTGTAGGGTACCCGCATCCGCCCATTGCAGATCGTCAATGAAAAGGTAAAGCGGTTTGATGCGGGAAGCGCGTTCCATGGTGTTCATGACCCTCTCGAAAAGCCTGTCTCTCTCGGTCTGAATATCTATTCGGGATACATCCGCATCCGGAGCCTGGGTGATGGGTATGAGACCCAGCGGAACGTTGCCGCCCGATCTTGAAAAACCGGAACGGT
The DNA here is from genome assembly GCA_013791785.1 of Methanobacteriota archaeon. Classification (GTDB taxonomy): domain Archaea; phylum Thermoplasmatota; class Thermoplasmata; order SG8-5; family SG8-5; genus UBA147. The sequence continues at coordinate 18,789 of VMTD01000072.1, read as the reverse complement.
CGTCGTCCATGCCCATGAGGCCCAACGGAACGTCACGCTCATCCTCATAATCCCTGTTCAGTTTGTTTTCCAGAGCTTCCATGAATGGTTGATATGGTTCGGTCTGCTCCAGAGACAGGCACCGTCCGGTGAGGAATTCGAATCCGCTGTCATGCGCGGCAATGCCGGATTCCATTATCAATCTGGATTTTCCTACGCCCGCTTCTCCGGTGACCACCAGGAACTGGCCCTTGCTGCCGTTTACGTCCTGGATGAGCTTTTTAATGTCGCTCAGTTCCTTCTCCCGTCCAACGAATTTGGACTGTGTTTCGGTTGTGATGCTTGTTACCATGGGTCTCCCGCCCTGTGATGTATAATATGCGCTACATATATCGATACTATTAATGGATTTTGATAGTATCTGATGAATTTATGGGGGTGTTGGCTCTAATTTGACACTCCCGGCCCGACAGCCAGGGCATGATTGTTTATTATATGCTTTGTTGAAGGGTTAGTATTCAGTGAAACGATAACGATTGTAGATTGACGATTGTAGATTTTAGATTTACGACGGATTGACTGGCCGAAGTGATTAGTGAAAAGTGTAAAGTGAATAGTGAAAAGTGACGTTTGGAGGTAAATGGTGAAAGAATCGGTTCTCAAGAACAAAAATACTCAGTTTTTCACTTTTCCTTTTTCACTGTTCACTAAAAAAGATTGATAAAACAGCATACTGGAAGCACCAATCTAAAATACGGCGTGGCGTATTCCCAACACAAATCTAAAATCTAAGTTCTAAAATCTACAATTTCAGAATACTGAACTCTTACGTTGAAGGGTGGCCGCTGTTTTGTACAGGTCCGTGCTGATGTACTTCTCCCCGCCGTCCGGTAACAAGACCACGATGACCTGGTCGTTGTATTTCCTGCTCATCTCCACGGCCACATGCATGGCTGCGCCGCAACTCATGCCGGAGAAAATTCCCTCCTCGGTGGTCAATTTCCTGGCCATGACGAAGGCGTCATCATCGTCAACATGAATCAGCTCGTTGAGCAACTCGGGCTTGAACACACCGGGCACATATTGCACGATGAGGTTCTTCAGGCCCTGGATTTTGCTATCTGGCCTTGGCATTACACCGATAATTTTGATGGCCCGGTTATATTTCTTCAGGCAGGTTGACACGCCCATCAGCGTGCCGGAGGTTCCGATCCCTGCAACGAACATGGTAACCTTTCCGCCAGTGTCGTCCAGAATCTCCGGGCCGGTTCCCAATGAATGCGCGGTCGGGTTGTCAGGATTAAGATACTGGTTGGGCCAGAAATATTCATCAGGTGAGGCCGTGTAAATCTCCCTTACCTTGTCCTGCGAACCGTCAATGCCCCCCACACCGGGTGTCAATATTACCTCGGCCCCGTAAGCCTGGATGATGGCCTTTCTCTCCTCGCTGGCTGACTCCGGCATCAGGAGTTTCAGTTTATACCCTTTCACATTGCAGACCAGGGCCAGACCGATGCCGGTGTTTCCACTCGTTGCCTCGATAACGGTCATTCCCTTTTTCAGCCGACCATCTGCTTCAGCGTGCTCAATCATGGAAAGCGCGATACGGTCCTTCACCGAACCGGTGGGATTGACCATTTCAAGCTTGGCCAGAATGATGTTCGAAGGATTGGGATTGAGCTTGTTTATTCGGACCATGGGTGTGCCCCCGATGGTAGCAAGCATGTCCTTGGCAAATCTCATGCTCAGGAACCTCACTCAATGATTGGCGATTCTCTCAGCCAGTCTATGTCCGAAACATAAAGTTTCCTGATGTCGTCCATCCCCAGCACGGTCATGACCAGCCTCTCCAGTCCGAGGCCCCATGCCAGTACCGGGTGCTTTATGCCGAACGGTCTTGTGACTTCAGGCCTGAATATTCCGGCGCCCCCTAATTCCATCCAGTTGCCGTTGTGGAATATCTCGGGCTCCACACTGGGTTCCGTGTAAGGGAAGTAGCCCGGTCTTATCCTCATATCCTCGACGCCCATTCTGCCGTAGAACTCTTTCAGAAGGCCTACCAGCATTGTGAGGTTCGCCCCTTCTTCCATGACTATACCCTCGACCTGGATGAACTCCGGAAGATGGGTGGGATCAACAGCTTCTTTCCTGAACACTGGTCCGACAGAGAACACCTTCACCGGCGGTTCGGGATGTTCAGCCAGGTACCGGATTGTGTTGACCGTGGTGTGGGTGCGGAGAAGCGCCTTTCTGGCTTCTGTCTCCTGCCAGGCATATTGCCAGCCGTCCGATTCACCGTCCCCCTGTTCGTGCATCCGTTTCACCGGGTTCACAAGTCGTGAGTCGGGCAATTCCATAGACCCCGGTCTTTTCAGATAAAGGGTATCATGCATTTCCCTGGCGGGGTGGTCCTGGGCGGTGAACAGCGCATCCATATTCCAGAATGCGGATTGAACAAAACCGTAATCTATCTCCATGAAGCCCATGTTGAGGAAAATTCCGCGCACTTTCTCGATGTACTGCTGAAGCGGGTGCGATTTCCCGCCGCTGAGGTTCGGGGCGAATGTCTCTATGTCGTATCTGCGGATGTTGCCGCCGCGCCATTTTCCGGTCTGGATGAGTTCCGGTGTGAGGTTGGTGATTTCCTCCGATATGTCAAGACCCGCATTGACCAGATCTATGCCTTCCTGGCCGATTATGACGGTTCTGACGACCTCCTCCCTGATGCGCACTATGTCCTGGCGCTTGATGATGCTGTCAATGGTGTGTTCGTTCACTTCCGATTCATGGAGTTCTCCGCCGGCCAGCCTTTCGATGAGTTCTTCATCCAGCCCCTTCTTGGAAAGCATGTTCTTCCCGTCCTGGGTAAGTTCCAGGACTGTCTCGTTGGCCTTCTTCTCGATGCTGACCCATCCCTTGCGCTTGAGCCAGCCCATGGCAATCGGCACTTCCTCCGATTTCAGGTTCTTGTCCTTCCGGAGTTCATCCACGGACATTGAACCGTGGGCCTTCTTGAGCGCCTTGAGGGCACGCCTCTCAGGCAGGTCCATTTCCCCCGCCCTCTTCGATAACAATGAATAATGCTTTTCCAGCTTCTCCGACATCTCCACGAGGCTCTTTGCCCTGAGCCACGAGCAGGCGTTCATGACTTCCACCTGGCTGACGAAAATCCTATCTTCGCTTGCCATGATGGCTTTCAGGCTGCTCACCACCGAAGGAACGGTATCTCCCAGTATCTTGCCCATGGTGTTTCTCTGTCCCGGAACATCCAGGCCCATGATGTAACCCGACAGATGCGTCATCAGGGTTTCCATGACCCGATTTCTCATGGCCTTCTCATCATCCATAAGGCAATCCCTGAGCAGCGTCTCGATAAGCATGGCGCGCTGGTGTTCACTGACATTGATATTTGAATCGGCAAAGGCGCTGTCAAAGCCTTTCTTCAGGTTGTCGGATAGCTTGGCGATATCTCCGGGGAGCAGTGTTTCCTGAATCTGCTCCGGAGTACCGAAGCCCTCGAGCTTCACCAGGGCTATGAGTACCCTTTTCTCGGTCATGCCGAGTTCGCGTTCTGTCGCAGGACACATGCAGTGGGCTAACCCTCACATGAATAAATGTGTTTTGAGGGAATTTCACGATAATCAGATAGACCGTTGTATGCCGTGCTAATGTAATCAAAGCAAATCGAAGCCGATGAACTTCGATAAATTAAGCATACAACTTATTATGGTAAACTTCCAGCCAGGCTAGAAACGCCAACCACTTTAGGGGCTGGTAGTTTACTGCATAAATGCCGAGAACGCTCAGTCCTTTAGGGCTGAGATGAATCGGTATAAGCAGTAAAAACGTGGTAGGCCGCCATGCGCCGTGCATATATCATCACATGAAATCAAAGCCATATAGCTTTGATAATCAGGTGCATGGCCTATGCACGTAAACTTCCAGCCAGGCTAGAAACGCCAACCACTTTAGGGGCTGGTAGTTTACATACTCTTTTGGAAAATTTTTAGCTTATCCAAAACCTTAAATAAGTATTTTATATTCATCGGCCATATAATTTGTGAGAGGCCCAGATGAACACACAGGAATACAACCAACTGGCTAATAAGCTTAACTTCCCATCCGACATCGGCAAGTTGGCCCGTGACAGTAACATTAACCGAGAGTTATTGTTAATCATATACACACAGAGGGTTACCAGGGATTCCACGCGCCGATATTATCAGGTCAAGAACCGCGCATCTCAACTTCTCGCTCAGTGGAACAGGGGCACCAGCCTGGTTCAGATTGCCAGGAAAGAACTTTTTCCGCCGGTTCTGCTTAGTCTTATTCTCTTGCAACAGGATGGCATACCCAGGAAGGATTTCTGGAAGTACGTTCGCGACCCCCAAACCGCACCCGACAAGCGCCTGAAGAAGGAAATATTCGATGTTGTCCGTGAGGACATAATTTACTCCCCCGCAGGAATGGATGTCCAGTTCCAGAGAGGGAAGAAAGGCGAAGCCCGACTGTGCGAGTGGCTGGACAGGAACAATCTGGCCTACCGCACCGAGGAGGATATCAGGGGCGAGTACCAGAAAACGCCGGATTGCCTGCTTGACAAACCGATTATGATTGACGGAATGGAGATTCACTGGTTCGAGTCCAAGGCGAATTTCGGAAACGCTCACGAGGTCAGGCGCAACAACAAGAAGCAGATAGTGCCTTACACAGAGATATTCGGACCCGGAATAGTGGTATACTGGTTCGGCCATGTGAGCGACCACGAGCAGGTCGACGGCGTGAGGGTCGTTGATGCAAAGTACTTCGAGAAGAACCTCGAACTCTAATACGGCGTTCAGGTAAAGTCTGACATCCTTTTCTCAATATTCAATCCCGATAATGCCTGGCAGGGTATGTTGTTGGGAGATTACCCAACAGCTGATATACAGCACAGTAAGAGGTCACTGATGTGAAGCCTCTTACAACGGTAAGTGGTCCGTATCTCCAAGCACCCCTCTGTTATCTCAGATCGTTCTGCCAATAAATTATGGTATTTTGATATGGCTGATGCGGGAATTGAAAACAGTAGCCAACCATATAATCAAATATGTTATTGCTGAATAATAACTTCTGAAGATTGACCACTTACAGAGCACAGATACATTTTTATAGCATCCGTATTTCAGAGAGACAACTTGGGCAAAGGCCCGACAGTCACGGGATGCGTCCCGTCGGAGATGTGCCCAGACAAACAACCTTGCGGTTGTATGTCCGTGTGGGTAAGCCATACGCCTGAATTCCCGAAGCAGAACGCTTCGGGGCGCTGTGCTGATATTTGTACGGCGCATGACGGTGGAACCCCGCGAATCGCGTGCTGCGACATGGTGAATCCGGAAACGTCCAGAAATGGAGCGTGTACTAATGGCAACAAAGAAAGCGGTAAAAACTGCAGAACCGAAGAGCGAGGAGCCGCAGGTCGAAAAGGTACCTGCGAAGAATTCTGAGAAGAAATCAAGACCTGTGGGCCTGTACGGTCACATCCGGGATGCCTGGAAGACACCGGCCAATTCCTATGTGAAGGAACTCCAGTGGCACAGGATGATAGAGTGGCGCAAGCAGGAAACGTTCGTGCGCGTGGACCACCCCACGAGGCTGGACAGGGCAAGGTCCCTGGGATTCAAGGCCAAGCAGGGCTACGTTGTTGTGAGGGCGAAAGTTCGAAGGGGCAGTCTGAACAAGCCCACCATTCGGAAGGGCAGAAGGGCCAAGCGCCGCGGCCGTGCAAAGATCACAATGTCCAAGAGCATCCAGCGCATTGCAGAGGAACGTACAGGCGCGAAATACCCCAATCTGGAAGTTCTCAACTCATACTGGGTAGGCGAGGACGGCCGCCATAAGTATTACGAAGTGATACTGGTCGACCCCCATCACCCCGTTATTATTGCAGACCCCAAGATAAACTGGATATGCGGCTCGGCCCACACCAGCAGGGTGGAGAGAGGCCTCACATCCGCCGGAAAGCGCGGCAGGGCACTGCACAAGAAGGGCAAGGGCGTGGAGAAGGCGAGGCCGTCAAGGCGCGCCCACGGCAAGAAGATTAAGTAGGCTGCCAAAGCCTACTTGCAAGGACAATTCCATATCTGAGCTTAATTGCTGCAAACAGCATGCCTCGCCCACAGGGCGGGGTGACACGTTTCCCAGGCTGCTTTTCTTTCTAGATTCGCGTCGCATATTCGGACCGAACGTCGGAACCAGCTACAGAACCGAGAAGGCAGGAACTGAATACAGGGATGTTTGTCAGCCGTTCCAATCTACGAGGGCGTTCTGCCGGTCCCCTTCACCATCTCCACCATCCCATCCACCTCTTCATCGGTCATCCCTATCAGCGGGTGAAACGTCGGAATGTCGAGGTCTGCCATATCCTGTGAGCGCGCGTTGAAATCCCTCACATCCCACCCGAGGCAGATGCCTTCGGCACGTCTTCTTCTGGCAATGGCAGAGAGGTCCGCTCCTCCGTCGGGAATATGCACTTTCAGTTCCGGGTCCCAGGCTTCCAGGGGTTTTGCAAGCTTCGGGGTTTCAGTCACCACAATGACCCGGCATCCCCTTTTCATTATGAGCCAGCATGCCGCAATATCTCTCTCCTTTTCAACTAGTCCCAATACCCGACCCTGGGTGCCAAGTGGCATACCCCCCGGTCCCGGGATGTTCCCGGTGTAAATGTAGGCCCGGTTCTGCCGGACATCGACGAATATCTCCAGTTCGGGATTGGTCAGGTCCACTTTCGGCTTCATATCTTCATTGGCCAGGAAAACCGCTGAGCCGGCGTCGCGGGCAAGTTCCATGCTGGTGTAGTCGTGCTGGCCGCTTCTTCTTGCCCTGATGCAAAACCTCATCCCGTTCTTGAAATGTCGTTTGGAGACCTCCACAGCAAGCGCAAAAATATCCTCCTTGGCTGATGTGGTTTCCAGGGTTCTGCTGAAGGATACCACGCCGAAGGTTCTTGAAATGACTGCGGTTGCGAATTCCTCATGGTCCGACCAGATAAATATTCTGCCGCGTTCATACTCCAACCGGCACTCGAATCCCGCCCTGACAAACCTAGAAGTGATGTTGCTGCCCAGCGCTCTTTCGAATCGGGTTCTTACCCTTTGGCTCTTGAGTGCTATCTCGCCGTACCTGATTAGGAAAAGGGCCATGTGATGAGAAATGCGGAATACGGCATAAGCCTGTCGGTCATGAAAATCAGGTAAGTGCCAGAATTTCATAGAAAAAGATATTAAAGGTGTCGGTGATACATTTTCAGCATCGTGGGCATTGTGAGACGTAGTTTGGCGGTAAATCAATGGCAAGAAGGGGGCATACATCGGAAGGAAAGACATACTGCTCGGAATGCGGTTCCGGGGTTGAAGCCAACTCCGAGAAGTGCGAGCATTGCGATGTATCACTGACCGAAGATTTTCAGGCGATTGTGTGTCCTTACTGTACCGTCATTGCGGCGGCGGGTTCCAGTGTCTGCTCGAATTGCGGACTGAAACTGGCTCAGGAATCGGAAACCCGTAACAAGGAGGACGAGGAATTCTTGTCCAGGCTTCTGGATTGGGGAAAGAACCTGGAGGCAAAGCGGGTTCAGGAAGACAAGCTGGAAACAGAAACCGCTACAAACATTTTCAAGGACGTGGTCGGAACAATCAGTCCGACGCCCATGCAGGAAGAAACCCTGAAGGAAATAAAAAAATCCGCAGAAGAGAGGGCCGAGTTCGAGAAGAGGGAGGAAAGCATAATGAAGATGGCTGACCCTCTCAAGAAGGCCCTGGACCTGAGAAAAAAGGCGCTTGACGAACTGGAAAGTCGATTCAAGAACCTTCAGACCGAATTGGCGAACCTCAGCCCGGAGGACCTGGATTCTGACAGGAAGCGCTCCGAAATAGAGAGGCAGCTTTCGGAGATACTTCAGGAAAAAGGGACCATCCAGAATCTGGAGGAAAACATCAACAACATGGACATTGCTTACAGGCAGCTTCTCAAGCAGCACTCTGCTGAGATAAAGAACAAGGAGGAAACCCTTAACACTCGCCTGGCTGCCTTCAAGAAGGAGATGGAGCGCAGGGAGATGGAGAAGGAAAAGCTCAGGTCAAGAGAGGAGTTTCTGGAAACGAAGGAGAAGGAGCTCGAAAATAGAATCACATATTTCAAGGAGCAGGAGGCCAGCCTCAAGAAGACAGAGGATGAGATGAAAAAGGAGATTGCCGCCCTGAAAGCAGAGAAAAACGGTGTTTCCGAATTGAAGGTGCCTGCCACCCAGATGATCGAAACCAGCGGAAAGTGGCTGGTGGGCGAAGAGGAGCTGGCAAACATCCTGAAGAAATCCAAGAAAGTGCGTGACGATTGGCTGGAGGAGCAACGTAAAATTCAGGAAAGCATATCCAAGGGCGAACCGTCAACCGTGATCGCCAGGGAAAGCGAGGACCGGCTGAACGAACGGGAGCAGGAACTTCAGCAGAAAATTGATGTGTTGGAAAAAAAGCTGACCGAAACCATTTCAGAGGAAAAAGGCCTCGAGAAGGCGGAAGCGGAAGCTGCTTTCGACATTGGGCGCCTGAAGAAAGTATTAAAGATATTGGATGATTTACTGGAGAACCTGCCAGATGATGTGGTGGAGAAATTCGCCAAATCCAAAGATTACAAAAAATACGATGAACTGATGCAGGAATTGGGTCTGTAGGTGTACAAATGGGACTGAGGGACAAGGCAAAGAAGGCGCTCGAGGAGGAGGTCAAGGACATCCTGGTGAGCGATGATGCTGCGCCCCCCGAACCTCAGGAACCCGAACCGGAAGTTCAGGAAGAGCCGGCTGAGGAACCCGAGCCGGAAGTTGACATTTCATCCAGCATCGCTGTGGAAAAAACGCCGCCCAAGAAAGAGTCCGCACCGCCACCGGAAGAGAAATCCCTCGAAATGGATGAAATTCAGAAATCCATCGAGAAGATGAAGGAACTGGGCAAGGCCGAGAAGGACCTCAAGAACAAACTTGCAGATGCCCAGAAGGAGAGGGATGCCAATGCTACCAGTATCAAGTCTCTGGAGAAGAAACTTGCCGAACTGGAGAATTCAAAGAAGGAACTGGACAGCGCAAAGTCCCGAATAGCCGAACTGGAGAAGTCCCTTTCCGACAAATCATCCGTGGGTGAAGAGGCCGCTGAACTCCGCAAGAAGGCCGAATCCCAGGAAAAGGAAATCGAGAAACAGAAGGAAAGGGAAACAGACTGGAAGGCCAAGCAGAAGTCCCTTGAAAAGGACATTGCCGCCCTTGAAAAAGAACTTCAGGCCAAGGAGAAGGACCTGGAGAGAACCGGAAAGGACGCCGGCGAGAGGACAAAGGAGCTTGAGGCCTCAGTCAAGGAACATGAGGCCTCACTCAAGGAACTGGGCGCCCGTGCGGATGAACTGCAGACAGAGGGTGACAAGCTGTCTGCCGAAAAGGCCGAACTCACCAAAAATCTGGATGCCGAGACCAAGCGCTCTGGCAAGCTGGAGGCCAAGGCAGAGGAACTCAAGGCCGAACTTTCCGAAGTGAAGAAAGAACTCACCAAGGCCAGGAAGTCCATTGACCAGGAAAAGGAAGAGATGGACGGCAAGGGCAAGGCCCTGGAGGGACTCGAGGCGGAACTGGAGTCCCAACGCAAGGCCATGGAAGCCAAGGATTCCGAACTGGCTGCACTTTCAGGGGAACTGGACGGCAAGAAGGGCGAACTTGACACCGCAACCGCCGCCCTGAAGAAGAGCCAGAAGGAGTTGGATGCCAGAGAGAAGAAGCTTGCCGATATGGAGTCCGAACTTGCTTCCGAGAAAAAAGCTCTGGAGAAACATTCTGCCCAGGTCGAGAAACAGGTTTCCGATGACCACAAGGCCATGGAAAAGATGAAGGCCGAGGTCAAGGCAAAGGAGAAAGAGCTCGAAACCCTGAAGAAGGAACTGGAGGATGCCAGGGACGGTCTAACTGAATCAGAATCAGACATCAACAGACAGCGCGAGGAACTGGAGGACACCAGGGCCGCCCTGGAATCCGACAAGGAGGATTACGAGAAGCGCCTTGCCGAACTCGAGGAGAGGCAGAACGGCATAGAACAGGTGGAGATGGAACTCGACGAGCGCAACAGGATAATCGACGACGTTGAGAAGGACCTCACTGGCCGTGAGAAGGAACTGGCTTCCAGGCTCAAGCAGTCAGACAGTGAGATTGCCGACAGGGTGGGGGAACTGGACGGTAGGGAGAAGGAGTTGGAAGAGAAGTACAGCACCTTCAAGTCCGAAATCCAGGAACTGGAGAAGATGAGGGAAGGCATCCGCCTGTCCAAGGACGAGATAGGCGAGAAGGAATCGGAAATTCTTGAAAAACGCAGTGAGATTTCATCACAGCTGAAGGACCTGGACAAGAGAAAGGAAAAGGTCGAGTCACAGCAAAAGGCCCAGGACAAGTTGGAGAAAAAGCTGACCAAATTACAGGCCGACATCGATGAGAAGAAAGCTGAGACTGACGTAGCCAGGAAGGAGATAAAATCCCGCGAGAAGGCCCTGGAGAAGTGGAACTCTGAACTGGAGACGGAACGGGCAGCCATCAAAACCAGGAACAAGGAGCTGGACAAGCAGGAGGCCAGCCTTGCCAAGCGGAAAGCCAACATCGAGGAAAGGGAGGATTCCGGCGAGAAGCTGAAAATCGAGCTCAGGCAGCAGAGAAAGGAACTTGACGCCAGGGCCGGCGAGGCGGATGAGCGTGACGAGATACTTACCAACCTCGAGAAGAGTCTCAGGAAGAGAGATGCGGAACTGGCCAATGCTGTGGAAAAACTGGAGCAGGATCGCCGGCACTTGGAAGAGGATACCGCCTCCATGGACGAACGCTCCTCATTGCTGGACAATTTCGACAGGGAGCTAACTGCCCGTGAGAAAGATATGGCCAATCTGGAAAGTACGCTCAATGACAGGGAAGCGTCCCTGGATTCCCGTGCCCAGGAAATCGCGGACGACAGGGAATCTCTAGCCGCCAGACTCACGGATTTCAACATGGACCTTGAGGAGAAGACCAAGGCCCTGGCTGACGAATCCGGGACCATCCATCGCAGGGAACTGGAGGTGGCGGAGAGGGAGAGAAAGGCTACCCAGAAGCAGGATGAGGCCGATTCAAAGCTTGCAGATTATTCCAAGAGAGAGGGCGAACTGATAGCCCGCGAGGAATCGCTGGACACCAGGGAGGCCGAGATAAAGGAAAGGCTCGCGGCCATAAAGAAGGAGGAATCGAACCTCGAGAAGGAAAATGAGGACCTGGCCTCAAAGATGTCGGACGTCAAGATGAGGGAGAACGACATCAAGCTCAGGGAGAAGCAGATATCCAAGGCCAAGGACAGCTTCGAGAAACGCGAGATCAAGATAAACGAGTTGGAGAAGGAGCTCAAGGAAGAACGCACGAGAATGCTCAGCCAGAAAGACGACGTGGAGAAGGTCTGGAAGGACATCGGCAAAGAAACGAAAGCCCTGGAATCCCGTCAGAAACAGTTCAATATCAAGGAATCGGAACTGGTGGTCAAGAGGGATGAACTCCAGAAGAAGACCGACGAGCTCAAGCGCGCCGAGATGGAATTGAATTACAAACTGGATGAACTTGCGGAGCGCGACAAGGAGCTGGAAACCAATATCGAAAGAATGGCCAGGGAGACCGAGGAGCTGAAAGTTCGCGCGGAAATGATACTTAGACGCGAGGAGGAACTCGCTTCACATGAGCGCGACCTCAACCAGATGGAAGCGGATTTGCATGCGAAACTCGAAGACATAAAGGCAGAAAGAGCGGAACTCGACAAGATGAAGGGCGACCTGCCCCAGCGGGTGAAGGAACTCGATGGCCAGCAGAAGGAACTTCGTGAGAGAGAGGCAGAACTCAACCGCACCCGCCGCCTCATGGAGGAGGAGATGGATAAGCGTCAAGCTGAAATGGACATGCTGAAGGAGGAGCGCGCCAAGGTGGACGAGATGAAACAGTCGGCACTCGCACTCATGAAATACGGTAAATCCGTCGAGCAGAAGCGGACGGACGATACCCTGAAGAAACTGGCATCCGAGAACGAGCGCCTGGAGAAGCTCAAGGCCACAATCGAACAGGACCTCAGTGCCAGGACCGCCGATGTGGAGAAGCGGGAGACGGAGCAGACCGCACAGGCCGAGCTGAACCGCCAGACGCAGGAGGACCTGGAATCCCGGGCGAAGCGCCTGGAATCCGACATGGAAGCCCTAGTGGCCGAGAAGAAGGAAGCGGCCGAGGTCTGGAAACAGATAGAGATGGAGAGCCAGAAGGCCGTCGATATCGATGAGATTATCAGCGAGCGCCTGGAGAAGATGGTGGGGAACGAGCGCGACAGCATCAACCGGGAAATGTCCCGCCTGAAGAAGCTGGAGAAGGAACTTGCCGCGGCTGAGAAAGAACTGGCCAAGCGGGAGAAGGGCCACAAGTCCGACAAGGGAAAGACAGATGCCAAGGAAGCGGAGCTAAAGCGCAAGGAAGAGGACATTGTCAAGAAGGAGAAGACGCTGGAAGACCGCAAGGAATACCTCGAAAAGCTGAAGGAGAGTCTGACGAAGCTGCTTTGATTGGCGATTTAGTAATTGTAGACTTATTAATTGGCGATTGTAGATTTTCGATTGTAGATTGTAGATTTACGACGTGTGTTGAATGCAGTTCCAGTCATATCCAAACATCGCATTCGCCCATGATGCGGGAACAATTTCAACCTAAATCCAGGGCCATAAAATTACAATCATTCTGCAAACAATCGGTGAATACGAAAACTAAATCTATGCAATAACGAGCGTTCGCCAGAATCAACATTCAGTCAGCAAACAGATTCATCGTGTGAGGAATTTCCGCAAGATTTCAATAACATTTGCAATAAATTTTGCGGGTTAGAGTTTATCCAAATCCTCCAATTCCCTGATTATCTCTTCCTCGAGTTCCGAATCCTCCTCAAGTTCATCGCCCAGTTCCTCGAGTTCGGCCACCAGCGAGTCCTCCACTATTGCGGCCTTCTCGTCGGAGGTGGCGCTCTTTTCATCTTCCTTTTTCTTGCGCTTCTCCACAGCTTTCTTGACCTCTTCGGTGAAATCCTCCAGCGCAATTCCGGCCGGAATCAAATCCTTCAAACGCTGCTTGTCGTCAGGAAGTACGACAATCACGCTGAGCATCTTCTCGCATCTCTGGATTCGGATATGTTCTTCCTTGTCCGGGCTTTCCTTTTCGATTTCTTCCGGTGAAGGTGCGACGTCCAGGTCATCGAGTTTCTCGTCGGCGGACTTGATTGGCTCGTTGAACTCCTCGGGAACAGTATCCTGGGTGGCCTCCCACTCGAATGCCTCATCCTCTTCTTCGGGCTCGTCATCGTCCGGGATTCCCTCGAAGATGTCCTCCGGGGTTTCTTCGGGAATTTCCTCTGCGAGTTCCTCTTGGGCTTTCTCAATCTCATGGTAAATTGGGTCGTTCTTTATTCCCCAGAATGCGACGGTAACCAGACCGAGAACGAACGGTACCATTGAAACAACATGACCCATGGGTTCCACGGAGCCGATGCCCGGGTATATATCCGTATTACCCAGCAATGCCTGGATGAAGCCGAGGCGCAGGCCAATCACTCCCACAATGCCTGTAGCCAAGAGCATGGTGCCGATAATCAGGAGTTTGTTGCTGATTTTCGGGGGCTCGGTGCTCGTTGGTGTATCATCCAATTCCTCTGTTTCGTTTTCTTCTGAATCATCAATTTCCTCTTCTTCATCTGCTTCGGGTTCGTCATCGGATGTTTTCTCATCATCCTCTTCCTTTTTTCTTCCCAGGGCAAAGACCATTCCGAGGATGGCCAGTATCGGCAACATGATGAGGTGGAACTCGGGTATCTCGAGAGTGCCCCAGGTTGAAAGGTTCAACGGATTGATGGGTGTAGTTTCTCCGGTTGATTCTCCCCAGTAGTAATTGGTTGTGGTGTCTGCGTTGTAGATATGTGCGGCGAAGCCCACTTCCGAACCGGAAGTGGTGGTCGCGAATACTTCTGAGAGCGGGATAGAAAATTCATAGATGATATAATTCAAAGTTCCATTCAATGAAGCGTCTGCGCTGAAGCCAGATGTAGTGGTTGTATCCCAGTTCCCGCCCGAGCCGTCGTATACAGCATTGGTCGTTCCCGATGCGGTGGTGTCGGTTGCCAGGAACTTCTTGTCGCTTGCATCCGGTGCGCCAGCTGTTTTATCATTGCCATAGTCAAAGTATAGTGTGCAAGAATCTGCTGTATGTGCCAATGTATCGGCGGACACCAGGAATCCCACATATAGGTTGACGCCGTTGTGCCACACGTACAAGTTGAAATTGGTTCCGGAGTATATCTCGGCGCCATTCCATTCGAACGTGTTCCACACCCCGTCAATAGTGATTGAATTTGACAGTTCTGGGATCTGGCTGAAGTCCAAAGTGGCTAATGGGTTTGGCTCAGGCAAAGAACTTCGCGTTCCACCCACCGTGGACGTGCTCGCTGTCGCGGTCCGGTCCTGGTTCCCCTGCCAGTCCGTGCTCTCCACGAAATATTGCAAAGTTCCGTTGTACTCTATCTGGCTCAGGTCCAGACCGGCTTCAAGCTGGTTCTCCCGGCATGCCGCATCAATATTGCCCACAAGGGTCATGTTTGGCACGGTGTACAGTTTGCGGGATGATATCTCGCCGTTCTTTCCCTTGATTTCCACCATGTAATCGGCATTGATGCCGCCGATGCTCGGGCCGCCGCTAATGGTGTCAATATAAATCCTGGTCACGTCCTCGCCGCTCACTCTCTTGAGCGGTGCCGGTGTGGTAGTCCCTCCGGAACTGGCATTGCCCGTTCCGGAACCCGCCTGGGTTTTGACTCTGATACCCGGTACTGAGCTGCCGCCCATAATCTCCCCGGCATCGTCCACTTTCAGGTAGAAAAATGCCTCTGAAGTTGAATTGACCGCGGCATATTCTGCGATGTCATTGTTCGGACTGTCAATGTCACCGGCCGGGTCCGCGGTCTTGGTGACGGCATTCCAGTCGCCGAACGCCCCGTCAATGATGATGCGGCCCGGGGCTGCCTTTGCGTAAGCTGTGAGCCCAGTCCCAAGCACATTGGCCGTTCCGGTGCATGTAATGCTGGTAACGCTCATGTCCACGAAGGAGCCGTTGGTCAGGCTTCCTATTGGCACGCTGACCTGAAGTGTCACTGTCTGGCCTGCCGGTATCTGGGTCGGCAGTCCCGTAACGGTGGGGATTCCGGCATTGGAGAAGAAACCGATATCTGTGACATTGACCGCAGTTCCCTTTGCGGTGATTTCGATGTTCATGGAATGGTCCTGACTTATGACGCCGTTGATGTCCAATGGTATCTGTTTTACCACCAATGCGCCCTTGCCAGGCGATATTGTGGCATCGCAAATTTCAGCGAACTCGCTGCCGCGCTTTGTCATGAAAGTGAGTGTGTAACCGTCCGTCAGGGAGATGCCCGCACCGGGGATGCCTATCTCCATCCTGTCGCCGCTGATTTGGGCCGTGGCGCTCCTCCAGTTCCAGGCACTCCAGTTGCTCAGGTCCTGGCCCGAGAACATGCCGAACTGCCTTCCCCTTATGGCACTGTCCCAGCCGTATATTTCGACTGCATATTCCGCGCCTGAGTTATCCACTGCGTAACCTGTGGAAGGGTTAGCGTCTGCGTCTATGAAAACGAAAAGGCTGTCGGCATTCGCGGAGGAGAACCATGTTCCTCCGGCCCTGGCATAAACGAAGAGATTGCCCGCATCGTTTGTATCCGCGGAACATTCCACAATGTCCAGTCCTGCAACCGGGTACGTGTTGCCGTCTGCAATGAATAATGAATCGTTCCAGTCTGAGAAATCCCCGTCAACCCTGATGCCGCTGTAGGCCGGGTCATTGTATGCAAGGAAGAAGAATGAAGCCGGTATCATCACGATGAATGCGACAATGAGCACAAGCGAGATTCTGGAAGGGGAAATCGCCCTGTCGTCCAGCCGTCTCCGGCCGGCGACGCTGCCATCCAGACCGTTTGTCATCCCATTTGTGATGCCATTGGTCCTTCCGCCCATTCCGTTGGTGAGCCCGTTTGTTTTTCCCCCGAGCCCATTGGTCATGCCGTTGGTGCGGCCACCCATCCCATTTGTGATGCCGTTGGTCTTTCCACCCATTCCATTTGTCATGCCATTGGTTCTTCCACTGAGATCGTTCGTCTTCCCTTCCCCGGGATTTTTCCTGACGGAAGCGTTGCTCATGCCGTGTGATGCTACCGAACCACTTCCATCCAGATTATTCTTCTGCATTGAAATACCAACCCTGATTATCTTGCTATGTGATTATAGTCGAACACTTAATGTTTTTATACCATTTAAATTCGTGTTCGTATGTAGATAACGAACTACTTTAGTTATTGATTATTAGGTTCGTAACTATACCCACTGCACATCGTCCTATATGTATGGCATATTTAACAATTTTGATTGTCTTGAGTAGGTCATAAGACTTTCACCCGAAAACATGATTATTTCTTTGTACTCGCCATGTCTGTGAATATGGTTTCCAGCCATTCCTGGATACCGGCCACATTTCTTTTTTCCCCCTTCCAGACTGCAAGCACACTTCCGAATTTCTCTCCCAATTCATCAATCAATCTTACTACGCCCTTCCTGAGTTCCCTGGCCTCGTGACCGGTGAAAAGCACTGCTATGACAACATTGCCCTTTGCCTCGATGAGCACCCTCATCTTTCCCATGCTGAGGGACTTGAGGCTCTCCATCTCGGATGCGTGAAATGCCTCCTGCACGAAATTCTGTATGGCGGTGAGCATTCCTCCAACCAGGTCTCTGTCAATGTCGGCAAACTCGTCATGCGCTCCTGCATGTGCGATGACCAGGCCATTGCTGTGGAGCACAAAAATTTCTTTCACTCGGGACTCCTGCCACTTCAACTGGGGTGACATCCATTCCACCACCTTGGCAGACATATCGCCTATCAGATTGATTGAAAGCACGATTACTATGAGCATCACGGTGCTTGCCGCAATCTGAATGCCGGCACTGAGGGAATCGGCAGAGGAAAGCACCAGAATCTGGGCCACCACGAAGCATGCCACGCATATCACCGCAGTCAGTAGTACGATGAGGGAATTTCTGACCAGCAATTCCTTGCCGATTACCATCTGGTACCTGACAAGTCCCCTGACTGTGACCATGAGTGCCCCGGCTATTGCCATGCTGAAAATGGCGCTGAAATCCCCCACGTTCGGCAGGAACAGGCCGAATAACATGACCAGGTTGAACAGCAGCACTGCAAAGAAGGATGCCAGCATGAATTCTATCTGGTTCTTTCTTATGTAGGAAGATGATTTGTGCATATGTGCATAGAGGCGGCTCCATACCATGAATGAAATGACCAGCCAGACCACCAGGAACAGGAAATCGGAGAATCTTCTCAGGTCTTCCGGCAGGAGAAAGTGCGCTATCAGTTCAGCCATCAGCGGTCCGAATACCATTACCCGACCTTTCACTGTCATGAGAACAAAGTAATCCGAGCTTGACCTCTGGAGAAACAGGATTATCAGCAGCGGGAACATCAGTATGGCGCACAGGTATGCCAGGTCCAGCCACGGCTTCTGATTGCCCACATCTCCCATGGTGGAGAGCATCGCCCAGGAGAACAGGCCCACCGAGGTGACGAGAGCCAGTATGGACGTGGTGATGACGACTTCAGTCTTCACTGCGAATCGTATCACGAATATGAACAGGCCAAGGGTGGTTATGGCGCATGCCAAAATCAGAACTGTCAACAGGTTCAACATTATGTATCCTCACTTCACTCTGAGTAACCATCCTGCAATTATATAGTTTCTGTTTGATGCACAATTATTTAAGGTGTATTTCTATTTTTTTCATGAGCCTTTCCAACAATTTCAGCAATTGTTTCAAATCCTTCTTTTTCCATATATTTACTTATTCCGCTTTTAACATCTTTGAAGATATCAAAAGAATAATACAATGCCGTTCCAATCCCTACAGCTGAAGCCCCCGCCATCATATATTCTATTGCATCTTCCCAAGACATTATCCCGCCAATTCCAATGATTGGAATGTCTTTATTCTTACATTCATTAATGGAACTATAACATTCATAAACTGCTCTTACACCTATTGGTTTTATGGCCGGACCTGAAAGGCCGCCGGTTTTGTTATCTAATAAAGGTTTTCTCATCCGTATATCAATTGCCATACCTTTTACAGTGTTAATCATTGAAAGGGCATCTGTTCCACCATCAATGGCTGCCTTGGCAATTTTTGTTATATCAGTAACATTTGGTGTCAGTTTTGTAATTATTAATTTATTATTAAGGTGTTTTTTTACCCGTATTACTATTTCTTTTACAATTTTGGGTTCTGTTCCAAACGCCATACCTCCTTTTTTAATATTTGGACAGGATACATTAATTTCTACACCTTGGAATAAATGTGGATCCTTTTCTTTGATTTGGATTGCTAATTCTTCAAATTCATCAATGCTTTCTGCAGAGATATTTATTATAACTGGAATCCCATAAGTAAGTAATTTTGGAAGTTCAGTATTAAAAAAGACATGAACTCCATTGTTTTGTAATCCAATTGCATTGATGAGGCCATAATTAGTTTCAATAAGCCTTATGGGCTTATTTCCATCTTTTGGATTTAAGGTAATTCCTTTGGTGACAAATGCACCAATATCTGAAAAAAAATCAGACGAATCGATAATTT
>VMTD01000128.1 GCA_013791785.1 Methanobacteriota archaeon | reverse complement strand
ATTTCTGCTGTAAACTACCAGCCCCTAAAGTGGCTGGCGTTTGTTGCCAGGGCTGGAAGTTTACCCAGGGAGCCATGCACCTGATTTATCAAAGCCGATTAGCTTTGATTTTATGTGAGGATATATGCACGGTGCATGGCGGTCTATCACGTTATTACTGCTTATGCCGATTCATCTCAGCCCTAAAGGACTGAGCGTTCTCGGCATTTATGCTGTAAACTACCAGCCCCTAAAGTGGCTGGCGTTTGTTGCCAGGGCTGGAAGTTTACCCAGGGAGCCATGTACCTGAACATCAAAGCTTTCGTGCTTTGATTCCGTGTGCAAGCAATCGTACGGTACATGGCGGATTCCCCTCGGTACAATATAATGTTTCATTCAGAACAAATATATCCCTACATGACATTCCGGCGCACGTGATGAATGAACTCTTGGCTGAGAATTTTCCTCCTGGAAGATTCGGTGATGAGGATCTTGAGTGCTGATAATCAAACTTACGCCGGCGAACTCGCCCCGGCGTAAGTTTTTCTACACGGCCGAGCATTATGATGAAGGATTAACATCGATGATGCTCGGCCAGTGTCCGTCAGCCCGAAGGGCTACCAAATATTAACAAAATCAGTATCCAGACATCGTCGTCCCGCTACATCACAATTTCACGTCGAAGTTTTTACCGATAACCCCAATAACCGCTTCCAGGACCACATCCTTTGATTCGGAAGCATCAATCACGTGGATAACATCGCTGTTGGCCGCCAGGTCCAGATAATTCTGCCGAACTTGCCTGAGGTTCTCCATGTTCTCGAATTTCTCCAGCTCGGTTCGGTTGCCTAGACGTGCCAGGGATTTTTCCGGGTCGATGTCCAGAAGGAGCGTGACGTCCGGTTTCAGAATTACTGGCTGGCTGATTTCAAGCAGCCATTTCATGTAGTCACGACTGTCTCCGCCAAGCTTGTGTTGCAGAAGGGCGGCCTGGTACGCAACCGTGGAATCGGAATACCGGTCCGAAATCACTAGTTTTCCTTCGGCCATCTTCTTGCGGATGAGGTCGGTGTGGGTAGCCCGATCGGCCAGGAACAGGAAGGCCTCGGTGTATGGATTTATCTCCTCGGTGTAGCTTCGGCGAACTGCATCCCCCAGCCAGGTCCTTGTGGGTTCCAGGGTGAGTTCTACCGAGAAACCGGCAGCTGCCAGACGCTTCACAAGCTCGCCCGTGAGCGAGGATTTACCGCAGCCGTCTATGCCCTCCAGGGTGATGAATCCCGACTTCATGGGGCGGATAAAGCCGTGGGCAAGGATAAGGTTTTCGATGTGAGAAATAGAAATGAAGTTGAAAACTCCAGAAAGATAAAAATCGGGCCTACTGTATTGTTAGGCCATGCACAGCTATATTTTAAATAATCATATCCAATCCCAGTCTGTATCAGCGGGGGCCTGTGGGTGCGAACTGTGTTACCAGGCTGTTCCAGTTATATCGTTTTGTTTTGAATATGTTGCAGATTTCATAGAACTCCAGTTCGTCGAAGTTTCATAATAAATTGGGCTGGAAACTCCGGTAAGTTAGAAGAATCGGGCCTACTGTATTGTATAGGCCAAGCACAGCTATATTTTAAATAATCATATCCAATCCCAGTCTGTATCAGCGGGGGCCTGTGGGCTAGCTTGGCCTATACTTGTAGCTTTGGGAGCTATAGACCCCGGTTCAAATCGAAGATGGTATGAAAATCCTCTTCGTTGGAAATCCGGGCAGGCCCACTTTCTTTCTAGATGCAATTAGGTAACAATGAAAATGGGTGCGACGAATACGCCTCATACTTATATTTACAAGTATTCGTCTAATTTTCCTTCCACGACGTCAACATAACGCCCAGCATGAACACCACGGTTCCGAAAGTGCCGATAACTAGGGCTGATTCCAGGATGATACTGTAGTCCAGGGATATCATTGCCGCCCGGAGTCCCTCGTTCACGTAGTACAGTGGCAGGAACCTGGCAAGCGTTTGCAGAAAGTCTGGCATCATCTCCAGCTGGAAGAATGTGCCTGATAGAAACATCATTGGGAACATAACGGCATTTGCAGCGGCCTGAGCGGATTCCGCCTCTTTCACAAAACGGGTGATGAGCATGCCGATGCCGGCAAAGCTGAACACGCACAGCAGGATGAACACGAACATGTAGATGTTGATGTGCGGCCGAAGTCCGAACATTCCCATACCAACCGCAAGAATACATACGGTCGATAACAGCGACATGAACATCTGGTATAGGATATTCGAGAGAAGCCATTCTGCCCTGGTGAGCGGCGTCGTCGCGAGTTTTCTCAGAATGCCCTTCTGCCGCAATTCGGTGTTCATTCCCACGGTTCCGAACAGACTGGAGCTCATCACTGACATGGCTATTATACCCGGCGCGAAGAAGTCGATGAACTTGAACTCGTCACTCTGCTGGCCTTGCAGGTCCACTCCGATGTAATTCACAGAGCCAGACAATTCCTTGTTCATGCCGTCAATGACCGAACCCACTATCGAAATCTTGGTCTGGGTGTTGGTATTGCTCTGGTCGTAGAGAATTGTCAGATTCGCCTCGGGGGATGCAGGATCAAGCAGTTTCATGTAGATGCTGTCCGAATATCCGGCCGGAATGACCAGCAGGATGTCTATGTTGTTATCGGCATAGTACTGGTCGGGAGAGATATTGGTGTCCACCATGGTTACATCGAACACGCCTGTGCCGTTGAACGCACCCACAAGCCCTTGGGAATACGCGCCCCCGTCAAGGTCCTGTATGTAAAGAGTGCCCACGCTGCTACCGACATCCGAGAATATGAATCCGAACAGCAGCATCAGCAATATGGGAAATGCCAGGACGAAGAATATGGTGCTTTTCTCCCTGGAGAACTGTTTGAGGTGCACGACCAGATTGGCAATGACGCGTTTTACATTCATTGGGTTACCCTCTTATCGATTAGGGCTTCCCCGGTGAGTACCAGGAAAAGTTCTTCCAGGTTCGGTTTCCTGATGTCCATGCTGAGATATGAGATGTTATTGGCCTTGAGGGCGTTTAGGAATTCCACAATCTGTTCGTTACCGCTGGCCTCTATGGTAATATTGCCGTTGTCCCTGCCCTGGGTGGGCATGCCCATTTTCTCTGCCAGGGAACCAACGCCTTCGGTGCCGCCCTTGATGGTTACCTTTACTGTTTTGAAATGTTTGTCAATTAATTCGGTGGTAGTGCCGTAGGCGATTATCTTGCCCTTGGAGATGATGGCTATGTAATCCGCCAGAACTTCCGCTTCCTCCATGTAATGGGTAGTGAGGAATATCGTCTTGCCCTCCTTTTTCAGGCCCTTAATGACCTCCCAGACATCGTGCCTGGCTCTGGGGTCAAGACCGGTCGTCGGCTCATCCAGGAAAATTATTTCTGGATCATTCACGAGCGAGACAGCGATGCCGACTCTCTGCTTGAGGCCACCAGAAAGGTTGATGTAAAGCTTCTTTCTGTGTTCCTCCAGGTTCACAAGGTCAATGAGCTTGTTAATATCGCAATCAGTGCAGAAAAGGGCTGCATAATACTTCAATGTCTCCTCAACGGTGAGGCGATCGAAGGAGCTGAACTCCTGTGGTAAAACCCCGATGCGCTTCAGTATCTCGGTTCTGTTCTTCTTCACGTCCATTCCGAGAATGGATACCTCACCTGATGTGGCATCGCGGATGGTCTCGATAATTTCGACCGTGGTCGTCTTGCCGGCACCGTTCGGCCCCAGGAAGGCGAATACCTCGCCCTTCTCCACTGCGAATGTGATTCCGTCAACCGCTCTCACGTCATCATAGACCTTCACTAGGTCCTTGACGGAGATAACATCGTCTGCCATGCCAGAAGGAAACTCGAAGGGAATAATAATGGTTTCCTTGATAAGTAAGAGTTCAGTCTTCTGAAATTTTAGATTTTAGATTTTAGATTTTAGATTTTAGATTTTTGCTGGGAATATGCAACGTCGTCAATCCGTCGTAAATCTACAATCGTCAATCTACAATCGTTATCATAGCTTCATTTCACTGAATACTAACCTTGATAATTACGGGCGGCTAAGAACGGCTTTACCGCCCATGTACGGCCGCAGAACTTCCGGAACTGTGACGGTTCCGTCGGCATTCTGATAGTTCTCCAGAATGGCCACCATGGCCCTGGAAGTGGCTATGGCAGTGTTGTTGAGGGTGTGAGGCACGCTCTTGTTATCGGAACCGTGCTTGCCGCAACGGATGTTAAGACGCCTGGCCTGGTAATCCGTGTCATTGGAGCATGAAGTGACTTCGCCAAACTTTCCCTGCCTGGGGAACCATACCTCGATATCGTACTTCTTGGCGGCCAGCGTTCCGATGTCGCTGGTGCAGACATTCACCACCCGATATGGGAGGCCGAGTGCCTGGAACATTGCTTCGGTGTTGCCCTGGAGTTCCTCGAACAGAGTCCATGAGTCATCCGAATTGCAGAAGATGAACTGCTCCACCTTGTTGAACTGATGAACTCGATATATGCCCTTGGTGTCAACGCCGTGGGCGCCTATCTCGCGCCTGAAGCACGGGGAAAAGCCAACAAATTTCAGCGGCAGTGTGTCCACGTCAATTATCTCGTCCATGAACATTGCGGCCATTGGGTGCTCGGCAGTGGCAATGAGATAAAGGTCTTCCCCGTCAATCTTGTACATGACCTGCTCGAAATCACCCAGGTCGGTAACGCCCTCGTAGGCCGAGCGGCGCATCATGAAAGGCGGTTCAATCAGCGTATATTTCCTTTCAACGAGGAAATTCACAGCATAATTGACCAGGGCCATGTCCAGAAGGGCAAGGTCACCCTTGAGGTAATAGAAACCCGCGCCGGATATCCTGGCAGCCCTGTCGAAATCCGCAAGGCCCAGTGATTCGGCAATCGAGCCGTGGCTTTTCAGTTCGAAATCTATCTCACGGGGCTTGCCCCAGATACGCACGACCTGGTTGGCTGTGTCATCCGCACCCACCGGAACGCTTTCATGGAGAAGATTGGGTAGGCTCATGAGTATCTCATCAACGCGGGTTTTAAGGGCCTGGGTCTCACTGTCAAACGTTGCAATGTCCTTGGGAATCTGGGCACTGCGGGCCATGAGCTCGGAGGCATCGTCGCCGGACTTCTTGGTCTCCGCAATCTGCTTGGACAATGTGTTGCGTTCAGCCTTCAGGGCATTGGTCCTTTCCAGGGATTTGCGCCATTGCTGGTCCTTCTGAATGAGCTCCTCCAGCAACTGCATCTTGGAATCATCGGCCCGTCTGCGGAGGTTGTCCCTCACAAGGTCCGGGCTTTCGCGTATCAACTTGATGTCCAGCATGTGTATTCTCCGTATTGGAAATGCGATTGGGCGATATAAGGAATTTGGTCACCGGCAGGGCGAACGCGTCTCGGTCCGGCAATTATGCCTTTTCCGAATCCTTATCTTCAGCCTTTTCATCTGCGTCTTTCGGAGTTTCGGCCTCTGC
This sequence comes from Methanobacteriota archaeon, assembly GCA_013791785.1. GTDB lineage: Archaea > Thermoplasmatota > Thermoplasmata > SG8-5 > SG8-5 > UBA147. Next base: position 6,125 of record VMTD01000128.1, on the reverse strand, counting down.
TGCTGCGTCCTTGGCTGCCTCTGCTGCCGCTTCCTCGGCCACCATGGCCTTTTCCGCGGCTGCTGTTGCTGCTGCCTCAGCCTGAATCTTGGATATCTCGGCCTGGCTCAGGAACCTCGAAGGTTCTCTGTTGCAACGCTTGCACAATCCGTAAATATTGATTATTCTTCTGCGGTCACAGCCCTTGCAAGTTCCCTTTGTCTTCATGATATTAGCTCCTATTTTGCAACGAATATATGGTACTTCTGTTCTGCTTCTGCCAACTCGGACTCTATGCGTTTGGCAATCAGCTTCTCCGGTTTGTGGAGAGAAGACACACGTTCCTCGATGTCATCGAATGATTCGAACGGTTTCTTCTTTCTTTCCTCAATCACTGTCCACATGGATTTCTTGCCCAGGCCGGGCAGGAGTTCCAGCATGTGGAACCTGGTGGTGATGGCCCGGGCATCATTGAAGAACTTGACAAAGTCCTTCTCCCTGGCCACAACAATTTCCTGAATTACGAATGGAAGTTCACTGTGGGAAGCATTGGTGAGGTCTTCGTACCTGACCCTTCTTTTCACGTGAAGTATTGCGTCCCTCAGTTTGATATCCTTGCCGATGTAGACTCTTTCTCCGATTGCCAGATTGATGTTGTCCTTCGGCGTCAGCTCGAACAGCTTGAATTCCATGTCACCCACAGCATAGGCCACCGGCTCCCTGCGAAAGCCCCGCTGGTCGGAGCGCCCGTGAGGCAAATAATCCAGTATGTATGCATAGTCCTCCAAAGAAATCACCTACAGGTATTGCTTCACCTTGTCCAGAATCTGGTTGATCGCGCCATCTTCAAGATTTATTCTTTCCTTGAGGAGTATGGAGTCCATCTCATCTTTGTGGCCGGGCATGAGGTCCACAACCTTGCAGGCGATAGCCTCTGTCATGAACTCGATGTCCAGAAGTTCCTTCACGAGCTTTCTGGCATCTTTTGCATCCAGCTTGGCAAATTTATTGGCATGTTCAAGGGCATAGCTTTGCTCCATGGTCAAAATTCTGTTCGACTGCTCCTTCAGGAGCAACTCCTTTATCTCTGCAAGTGTCAGATACTGTTCATCCATTTGAACTCCTCCGCTTCATTACTGCCTTTTAAGGTGCTCCGGCCCCACTATGACGTCCTTTCCGTGTTTGCCTATGTTCAAGTGCAATATGTATGCCTTTCCCTGCTTTCCCATAATGGTACCGGTACGGCCCTGGAAGCTCACATGTGGCTGCCCGCCGTGCACACTGGGGTCTATGACCACGGCAGCCTTGTCTCCGACGTCGTACTTGATGAACGAATGGGTTATTGGCGGCATGCCTCTATGCCTTGGGCTCTTTCGGAGTATATTCCTCGTTCTCTTTCTTATGCCTTTCGAGCTTTTTACCATGTTTGTCACCTCATTCGTTGTCTATTATATTCAGGACATCGAGTGCCCTTACTTCACAGCTTATACCGAGTTTTTCCGCGATGCTGGGTACAGTGCGGCCTCCATCACCATGGACGAACTCCTTTATATATGTGCCTGCCTCCGCGGTTATATCGAGCTCCGCCTCCAGGGAATTGAGCATCCTGGCTTCTAGCTTATGAACCGTTCTGTTACGGGTCATGTCCGAACGGCGGTGAATCACCCTTGTGGGGGTTTGCTGCGCTATGCTTGTGCCACCGAGAGAAACAACTACTTCTTTAAGGTTTTCCTCATTCACGGGGGCGCTGAAGACCACGTGGGCCCTGTAACTCTTATTTGGTCTGGCGTCTTTGATACGCACCACCTCATCGCCATCCGACGGTCTCAATTCAGATATTTCTATTTTGTCAGTGGATGCATTGACCTTTTCCTGAAGTTTCGGGTAGTTGATTGTGCGGATTTTTGGGTCCTTGATTTCCAGAATGAACGGGCGGCCGTTACCCAGCATGAGGGCGTCTATATCCTCGCGGCCCATGCCATGGAACCTGTGATCCTTGCCACCGGTGATTTCAACTGCATGACGGCCGATAAATTCCTCCACACTGTCCTGATACATCTTGCCAGTGTCATTGCATCTCTCGCAGCCTCTGCCACGGCACTCTCTGCACGGCCATCTTGTCTGGGGTATTTCCCTCGAGAATTTCCTGTACCGCCCATAGAAATAAACTGAAGACACCTGGACCTCGACAGATTCGTAAGTCGTATCCACCACTGCGATGATATCCGGCTTGGTGAAATTGGCTTCCTTGCCAGTCATTTTTTCGACCAATTTTCCGATCTCCCTGTTCATCTCGGCCTTGATCGGCTCGGTCAGGGTTGCACCGGCCTCCGACCACACGGTCTCCTCGGACGCCAGTATCTCCTGCTCGAATTTCGTGCCTATGAGGAAAGAAGAATATTCCCATTCGGCCAGGGCATTGATGGCCTGTTCGGCATACATCTCAACCCTGGAGGCCACACCCTTGCACATGAAACATTCTGAATCTTTCTCGGGAGAGACAACATTCAGCAGCGGTCTGGCTATGATGCCGCGGCTGCGGTTCTCCACACCCCGGCCCACCTTGGCGAACAATCTCCCGAGGCAGGAATCGCATAGCTGGAACTGTGACAGTGCGCTGGCGTTCAAATTGCTGGCAGCAACGGCCATTTCATCTCTGAATTCATCTGATTCCATTCAAAATCCTCGGACTGGGCAGATTGGATTGACAGGTGTTCACTTCTTCAGGAATATCTCGATGGATGATACGTTGGAGGTCTTGCCCCCCTCGCCTTCGAGAACCTCGGTCGAGATCCTGATTGAATCCACCGTCAAACCCTGGACGAATCTGTTTTCTTCTGCCAAAGTTTTACCCCCTTTCTAGGTTTGATTAAGCGTCCTTAATTTTCGTATGGGGTATATATAGTTTTTGAAAGGGCGTCCGAAAATGACTGGACACCGATTTTCAGAGCAATTCGATGCCAACGGGGCAGTGGTCAGAACCCATGACGTCCGAAAGGATGAAAGCCCTCTTTAAGCCAGATAAAAGGTCCTTTGAAACAAAGAAATAATCCAGCCTCCAGCCAACGTTTCGCGCCCGGGCAACGGTTTTGTAATCCCACCAGGAATATTTCTCCGGGGATTTGTCGAAATGTCTGAAGGAATCAATGTAACCCTGTTCCACGGCACGGTCCATCCATTCTCTCTCGATTGGCAGGAAGCCAGATGTATTTTCATTGGCCTTGGGATGAGTGAGGTCAATCGCCTTGTGAGCTGTGTTGAGGTCACCGCAGAAGATTATCGATTTTCCTTGATTTCGAATTTCCTCGATTATTTCGAGGAAGCGATCGTAGAATGCCAGTTTGTAGCGCAAACGTTCAGGGCTGGCTCTACCATTGGGAAAATAGACATTGAAAAGGCAAAAATCATTGAATTCCGTTATTACCACGCGGCCTTCCGAGTCGAACTCCTCGATACCGAGGCCCAACGAGGTTGATATCGGTTTATATTTGGTAAATGTGGCAACCCCACTATACCCTTTTTTGCTTGGCTTTGACCAGAAGGAATGATATCCTTCCGGTGCCTCCAATTCCGCGGGAATTTGTTCGGTCCAGGCCTTGGTCTCCTGAAGGCAGAGAATGTCGGGCTTCGTCGCGCTAACCCAATCGAGAAAACCCTTCTTGGCTATGGCGCGTATGCCGTTAACGTTCCAGGATATGAGTTTCATGTGCATCACCGACCTACTCGGCGTTCACCGGCGTAGTAATTCGCCATTTGCATGTCATTTTATCGCAAAGGAACTTCAATCCAGATAGTGATTGAAGGATTCATGCAAATGGCTTACTAAGCTGGGCATTCATCCGTAGGATGATTGCCCTGCCACTCAGTTCGCCCGTCTGTCATCATCGTTCAGCACGAATAGCAATATCATCATCGTGGCGGAATGAGTAGGCGTTGATTGATGATTAAACTTATGGCAAGACAATCACCATCCGCAAAAGAGCTGTGGAATTGGTGCATTGGTGTATACGCTGGTGTTCACCGACGAAGGTATATATCTCTTCAGAAACATATATTCTTGTTGAGGTGATGATGATGAACAAAACCCGAACCAGAAAGAGGGCGTTTCCGCCGGTGTTCAAGTTATTGATTCGGGGCTACGCAATCATTGCCTTCATACTGGCCATGGCATATTTCAATGCGATTACATACATACCGCTTCTCATATTCCTCATCAGTACGGTGTCCATATCCATGGTGTTCGGAATGGGATACCTTCTTGTCATGAGAACAAGACCGGTGAGGACGAGCCGTTTTACGATTCCCAATACCGTGCTATTCTTTGTGAAGGGCATGATGGTGCTTTACTTCATATCGATGCTGGCAGAATTCAGGATTCTTCCAGATAGGATTACCTCATACCTCATACTCGGATTAGCTGGCATAATGGTACTGGTGGGTGTTGGCAGCTATGTGTTGGAAGTTTTCGAACGCTCCAGGCCAATCCCGAAGCGAAAGGCAGTATCCAGACGTAAACTACCAGCCCCTAAAGGAGCTGGCGTTTCTAACCGGGCTGGAAGTTTACCTGGGGGGCCATACACCTAATTATCAAAGCTGGTAAGCTTTGATTTTCGATAAACATAGTATGCACGGTGCATGGCGGGTCATGCATATGAGCACGATGCATGGCGGGTCATGCATATGAGCACGATGCATGGCGGGTCATGCATATGAGCATGGCGGTCTACCTTTTGTTTATATTCGTGTAAATGGTCAATTCACCTCTGGCTTAAAAACCAGAGGGTTCTTGGACCTTTATCACTAAAATTCGATGAGTTCCTTTCTGGCAGTGGTCATCAGTTCAGGGCCGTTCTTCCGAATGACAATGTCGTCCTCGATGCGTACCCCGCCGAATCCGGGAACGTATACGCCCGGTTCAACTGTGAATACCATGCCTTCCTGCATTATGGTGTCCGCTGCCCTGGGATTAAGCCCGCCGCCGTCATGGACCGCCAGACCAAGTCCGTGGCCCAATCCGTGGGTGAAAAGGCCCTTGTACTCGGTGGAATCGATATACTCCGCCGCAACAATGTGCGGCTTGCTGGCCGGTTCCCCAACCACTATGGCATCAAGTGCAAGCCTCTGGGCCTCCAGGACTATTTCATACATCTCACGCTGCTTTTTGGATGCCTGGCCACAGAAATATGTTCTGGTGATGTCCGAGCAGTATCTCCTATAAAGTGCGCCGAAGTCCAGAAGCATGAAATGACCTTCTTTGAGTGAGACATCCCCGGCGCTGTAGTGTGGTTCGGCACTGTTCTTTCCGAATGCGGCAATCGTCTCGAATGACGGCCCGGCGGCGCCCAGCTTCTGCATCATATAGGATAATTCAGCAGCAACTTCGTACTCTTTCATGCCCACCTTTGCAACCGAATAAATTTTATCGGCCACTTCGGAAACTATCTGGCAAGCCTTCTTCAGGGTGGTAATCTCGGCTTCATCCTTTATCAGCCTGGCGGCTTTTATGGCCTTGGAGACATCAACGAATTCGGCGCCCGCTTTCGCATGTTCCTTGATGAAATTGTAGGATTTGAGTGTCAATTCATCCGAGTTTATGCCGATTCTTCCCGCGCCTTTCAGGATTTTTTCAACAATCTCTATGAACTCGCTAGAAGTTTTGAAAACATGTAAATCGAAGTCGCCCTTGGAAGCGCTCTCGGCCTCCAGAAGTGAAGTCACCATGGACAGTTTGCCGTCCGGGAACAGGAAGGCAATGCTGCCTTCATACCGGCCAACCTCCAGCCGGGTAACGTAGAAGAAGGTCATGTCCAGTATCGGCTCGGTCGCATTGGCTATGACTATGACGTCAGGGGATTTTTCATTCTGCTTCTCGATATTCTGGTAAATTCGTTTGACACGGGATTCCATGGTTGCACCCAGAGTTGGAATGAAGTTGGGGGATTAATATGTTGCTAATCGATGTAAACTACCAGCCCTGAAGGACTGGGCGTTTTCGGTATTTGTACAGTAAACTACCAGCCCCTAAAGGAGCTGGCGTTTCTAATCGGGCTGGAAGTTTACCATAATAAGTTGCATGCCTGATTTATCGAAGCTCGCCGGCTTCGATTTGCTTTGATTGCATTAACACGGCATGCAACGGTCTTCTT
>VMTD01000104.1 GCA_013791785.1 Methanobacteriota archaeon | reverse complement strand
CTCTTTTCTTGATTCAAAAATATGTATGTTTGAAAGTTCCATATGATTGAGAAACCATTTTCGAAATTTACTATAATATAATCCGGAACAAAAACTTCTTGGTGTGATGAATACCATTTCACCCCCTGGCCTCAGTATTTTCGTCGACAATGCCATGAAAAATGAATATATATTCGGTTGTCCGGAAACCAATTCTTCCATCACAATCGATTCGGGCGAATTCTTGTTTAATTTATAATACGGGGGATTTGAAATTATATAATCATACAACTTGGAATTTTTTTTGGCAGTGAGACTGGCATCAGAAAAATGATTTCCGTTATGGATAATGAAATCATTTTGAAAGATATTATATTTCATACTGTGGCCATTTTTTTCCAGCGTGATTTTGCATAATTTTAAAACCTTATCTAAATACGGGAGAATATCCGAATCGTTTTCATACACGTCAATTGAGATTTCAATCAGTCTATTCATTGTAAGGAGCCTTTCACAAAAAGCCGCTGTTAAAATTCCCGTACCGGAGCCGGGATCTAAAAGGTTTATTGAATTGGATTCGATAGTAAAGTAATTTGCCATATATGCACTTACGGATTTAGGAGTAAAGAATTGTCCTTTTGGCTTTCGAATATTTAATTCGTAAATGTTAGAATATTCATCTGCCATTCGCAGGGCATATTCCAACATGCCTTCGTTTTTTAGATAATTCGGTATGTCCATTATGAACCTCGCTTGCCCCCCAATATACATAACACCAGTTAATATGCTTTCCATTTTACTTCCACCAACACCATTATCGTTTCCGCTACCACATATGGTTATAATTTAGGTGGTGGCACTATAAAAGGCAGAATGGCAGGTCTCCGAAAGTACTTGAACATCCTTATAACGACCCAGTCTGAGTATACTTACTTTTCAGATGAAATTTGTATAATGATTCATTTTCTGGTGGAAAATGTATATGGCGTATTCTTAACCTTCCTATTTCCCCCCACACCCCGGGCAGCCGTTCATCGTAAACCCTTCCGCAGTACTGGCATTTGGTCATGTTCACATCGTCGACCTGGGGCTGGTATTGGGGCTGCTGGTACGGCTGGGGCGATTGATAGTATTGCTGTTCCTCTTTCTCCCGGGCTGCCCTGCGCGGGTAGAATATGGCAGTTCTTCCGAATACCCTGAAAAAAATTACGATGATGATGATGAATGCGATTGTGCAGCAACATAACTCTACTATCATTCTATCCCGATTTCCGTTTCGAATACCGTTACCGCCTTACCTGTGAGCAGCACCCTTTCCTCTGCCAGTTCCACCGTCATCTCCCCGCCCCTTTTCGAGGCCTGGTACGCGCTCATCCTTGTCATGCCGAGAATTTTACCCCAGTACGGCGCCAGCACAGTATGCGACGAGCCGGTAACCGGATCCTCATTCACCCCAACCCAGGGCGCAAAGAACCGCGATATGAAATCATGGTTCTTCCCGGCGGCGGTGATTATCACCCCTATCAATTTTTCAGGCTTATATTCCAGCATTCTGCCGAAATTCGGCTCTATTCGGCTCACCAGGCCCGGGTCCTTCAGATGCACCAGAAATTTATTCATGGCCTTGCAGAATAATACCGCTTCAATCTCATCCCGCGATATTCCCAGGGAATCGAAAATCGGTTCCGGCAACTTGGCGGGCTGCGGATTTCCGATGGGAAAATCCAGCCTTATTCCGTCGCCCGACCTTTTGGCCACCAGCATGCCACTTTTCGTCTGAAATTTGATTTCCATTGCCTTGAGTCCTATCTCCCTGAACATCACGTGTGCCGCAGCCAGGGTCGCGTGTCCGCACAGGTCCACTTCGTTCGTCGGGGTGAACCATCTCAGTTTGTGCTCAAGTCCGTCCTGGCGCACGAACGCTGTCTCCGAAAGGTTCATCTCCATGGCGATGGCCTGCATTGTCTCTTCCGGAATATCGCGGGTGAGAATGCAGACGCCTGCGGGATTGCCTCTGAATTTCTGGTCGGTGAAGGAATCCACTTGATAGAGTCTCATAAAAAAGTGTAATGTGACTCTGATTTATAAGTCTGACTGCCTCGCGTTCCGTCTCGGAGGACAATTATCTGTGTTTGTTCCTGCCCCTGGCTTCCTTGTGCATCTGCCGCCCCTCGCGGCTATGCCTGTCCCGAGTATCGCGCTGGTATGCCTTCTTGGCTCCCTTGCCGTCATGTTTCCTGACGAAATCGTCCCACTCCGGGATCTTCTTCATACGGGTCTTTTTCTTATTTATATCGTAAATCAGATAAATTACCAGACCGATGACGACAATGAAAGGGACTATTATGTAAGCAGCATCTCCGAACAGGTATATCAACAGAACTATGGTGATGAGAACAGACAGTATCTCGACGGTGACCAGCAAGGATTTATTCAGCTTTTCTCCCACGGGCATTCGGATGCATTTTCCGGTATATAATGGAAACGCGGGAAGGTAAGTATTCAGTGAAATGAAGCAATAACGATTGTAGATTTTAGATTTACGACGGATTGACTGGCCGAAACGAATAGTGAAAAGTGACGTTGGGAATCGGGAATTTGCTTGGTTATTGAAGCATTGGGACTCGGTAACAAGTTCAATGGCTGTTCCTGGCAGCCATTCCGTACGATTCCCAATTCCCCAGTTCCCGATTCCCCGATTCCCAAAATACAAAAATCCTATGGGGCAAACTTCAGAATGCTGAATTCTTACGCGGAAAGTCCCTACACAACTGGATTGGAATCTCGCTGTTCAGTCGTCAATCCTCACTCAACCATTACCGCGACCCGGCTCTGCCCAATCTTGCAATCAACGTTCTCCATGACCTTGGCGACCTTCTTCTTCTGGCCAGTGTCCACGCCCGGTATGAAACAAAGCTCAAAATGCGGACAGCCCCTCTCTCTGCATTTGGGAAAATCATAACTGATGCTGGAACCCTCCATGGCCACTTTCTTCATGATGACGGCCTTTCTGGGTAACGGCTCGACTTGGACCACCCGGACGCCCTCTTCGTGCAGAGGGCAGTCATGCATCACGTCCCTCAGACCGACGACCCTGTACCTGGAGCCCCTGTCCAGGTGGAAGCAGATGTTTCTTACTTTGCAGTCCTTGCAGTCAGAGAGCGGGCCGAGATAAACGAATTCCATACCCTCCTTCGCCAGCTTCTTTCCTATCACAGTAAGCATGACCATTTAAACAACTCCGGTTTCCTCTGCGAGTTTCTCGGCCTTTTCCATGTCGAGATTCTCGTGACCCAGGATGGTATATCTTTCGGGTTTAATCTCCCTGGCCTTCAGCAGCGCTTCGATTACCTCGCTCCTGCTGATGCCGATATCTGCGGCTTTCGTTGGCGCACCTATTGTCTCCAACGCATCCCGGATGCTTTCCCAGTTTTCCTGATGCAATGACATCATCATTATGGTGCCGATGCCGCACTGCTCGCCGTGCAGCGCCGGTTTCCGGGCAATCCTGTCCAGCGCATGGGAGAATTTATGTTCCGCACCGCTTGCCGGCCTCGACGACCCTGCAATGCTCATTGCCACCCCGGAAGAAACCAGCGCTTTCACGACCTGCCAGGCGCTTTCCTCATCCTCCGGTATTATCTGGTCGGCATTCTCTATGAGCATGTCCGCGGTTATCTCGGATAGCGTCGCCGCATAACTGCTGAATTCCTCGTTCCTGAGCTTGTGGGCCAGTTTCCAATCGAGAACCGCGGTTTTATTGGATATGATATCCCCGCAGCCGGCAGCCAGCATTCTGAAAGGTGATTTTGCGAGGATGCCGGTATCCGCAAAAACAGCCACCGGGGTCTGGGCCTCCAGGGATTCCTTCACACCGTTGACCATTATCGAGGCTCTGGAGGATACGATACCGTCATGCGATGCCGCGGTCGGCACACTGATGAAAGGAAGTCCCGCATTAAAAGAGGCGCATTTCGCGCTGTCGATTGGCCGGCCGCCGCCGACACCCGCCAGGAAGATATTTCCCAGGCCCTGGGCAATCTCCTGGATAGTGGAAATTGTTTCCGAATCAGCTTCCTTGATGCAGATGATATCCGCCTCGAAACCATCCTCCCGGAAGGAATCCATGATGGACTGGCCTGCGATTTCCTTTGTGACCTCGTCCGCCACTATCAGAACCGACTGGGGGAGTCCCAGCCTGGTGCAGTGTCCCGGTATTCCCTGAAGAACGCCGTGCCCTGCAACCACGTTCCTGGGCAATTCCATTATTTTGTACTTGCTGAAGTCTGACATTTACATCAACCAATATGGTTCAACCATTTATTATTTATCGTTATTCCTATTGCTCATTCCTGAAGTTCCTTCAGATTCTGGTAAAGTACCAAAGACTCAGGATTGCCCAGTGCGTCTTTATTCTTGACTTCCTGGCCGTGAATTATCTTCTTAACTGCCAGTTCGACCTTCTTCCCATTGATGGTGTATGGGATATCTGCAACCGCCAGGACCTTTGCCGGTACATGCCTTGGCGTCGTGTTGGTTCTTATTGATGTTCGAATGGTATTAATCAGTTCCTCTGACAATTCTATTCCTGTCTTCATCTTAACGAAGAGGAGAACGCGCACATCATTATCCCAATCCTGGCCAACAACGAGGCTGTCTTCAATTTCCGGAATGTTCTCGACAACGTTGTAAATTTCAGCGGTGCCGATTCTCACGCCCCCGGGGTTGAGCGTGGCATCCGAGCGCCCGTATATGACAACTCCGCCTTCTTCTGTGATGACCACAAAATCTCCATGATGCCAGATATTTGGGTACCTTTCAAAGTACGCTGCCCTGTATTTTCTATCCTCCGGGTCGTTCCAGAAATAAATCGGCATCGAGGGAAAAGGCGCCGTACACACCAGCTCACCCTGCTGAGTGAATATCGGACTGCCGGAATCATCAAAGGCCAGCACCCGCATCCCCAGGCCGCGGCATTGCAGTTCGCCAGATATCACCGGTCCGATGGGGTTACCCAGTGCAAAGCAGGAGATTATGTCGGTACCGCCAGAAATAGATGACAGCATTATATCTTTCTTTATTTGCCGATAAACAAACTCGAAGTTCTCCTGGGAAAGAGGCGAACCTGTTGACAGCATGGCCCTTACCGTGGGAATATCCCCCTGCCCCAGCTTCACGCCCGCACCCTCAACTGATGCAATGTATTTGGCGCTGGTTCCGAACACGGTCATATTTTCTTCTTTTGCAATATTGAACAGAGCATACGCGTCTGGATAAAACGGATTACCATCGAAAAGCAGTAAGGTGGCACCCACAGCCAGGGAACTGACAAGCCAGTTCCACATCATCCAGCCGCATGTGGTGAAATAGAATATATTATCATCGCGCTTCAGGTCGGTATGAAGCACCAGTTCCTTCAGGTGCTGGATTAAAGTTCCGCCTGCGCCATGAACTATGCATTTGGGAACCCCGGTTGTGCCGGAAGAGTACATTATGTAAAGGGGGTGGTCAAACGGCAGCTGCTCGAACTGAATCTCCAATCCCTCTTCCTTACAATAAAAGTCATCGATAAGAACGGCATTCGGAAGGCTGGCGATGTCCGGTTGCTTATCCGTGTAAGGAATCACGATAATTTTTTCCACTGATGGTAAATTACCGATTATGCCAGCTATTTTTTCCAAGGAGTTAAAAGACTTGTCCTTGTAGAAATATCCGTCAGCCGTGAACAGTATTTTCGGCTCTATCTGGCCGAATCTGTCCAGTACGCCCTTTATCCCGAAATCCGGCGAACAGGAGGACCAGATTGCCCCGATGCTGGTGGTTGCCAGCATTGCGATTATAGCTTCAGGCATGTTCGGCATGAAGCCTGCGACCCTGTCCCCGGTCTTTATTCCAGCCTCCCTGAGTGCCCGTGCAAGCCCTGCTACACGGTGATAAAGCTCAGCATAGGTGAATGTTCGTCTAATTTTTGTCTCGCCCCTGAAGACGATTGCGACCCTGTCGTCACGATGCCGCAACAGGTTCTCTGCATAATTCAGCCTTGCGCCGGCGAACCATATCGCGCCAGGCATCTTATCCAGGTCGGTTACTACGCTGTCATAGGGTTCAGAATGCACAATGTCTCCGAACTCCCACATAGCTGCCCAGAAATCCGGTATGCTCTTGATGGACCAGTCATAGAGCTCAGGGTAAGTTACAAAGTTCTTTCCATGTTTGTTATTAACATACTGGATGAACCTGGTCATGTTTGCGTTCTTTATCTGCTCCTGGGTCGGGATCCACAACACTCTGGGCATTTTTTATCCTCCATGGAATGGAAAAGGTCGAATGGTTTAATAGGTTATCGAAAACGGTATGTTAGAACATCCCCGCCCTCGGCATCCAACCCGACCCCAGGGCTACGGCACCGGCCAACTGCCCACTTGTCCCATCTAACCGCCCAAAATACCCCGACACCCAGCCTAGTTCCAAATACCCTCAGGTTTTGGATATCGACAAAACGTTCCGAACCGCGTTCGGATACCGTCATAATTCCAAATGTCCTCAGACTTTGGATGCCGATTAAAAATAATATGAAAATTGCCTGCGCCTCACGACGCAGGCATTGGTTTCGTTTTACCGCATTTTGATAAGGTTCTCGACAACGCTGGGGTCCGCGAGCGTCGAAATGTCCCCAACTTGGTCCATTTCCTTGGCCGCGATCTTCCTGAGTATGCGCCTCATTATCTTGCCGGACCGGGTCTTCGGAAGGCCTGGTGCCCATTGGACTATGTCGGGCTGAGCAATCGGACCTATCTCGTTCCTGACATGCTTCTGGAGCTCCTTTTTCAGGTCGTCGGTGTAATCATACCCGTTCTTCAGGGTTACGTACGCGTAAATTCCCTGGCCCTTGATGTCATGGGGGAAACCGACAACGGCTGCCTCGGCGACTGCCGGATGGGAAACCAGTGCGGATTCGACCTCGGCGGTACCCATTCTGTGACCGGAAACGTTTATGACGTCGTCAATTCTTCCGGTTATCCAGTAGTATCCGTCCTCATCGCGTTTCGCGCCGTCTCCGGTGAAGTAATTGCCCGGGAACATCGAAAAGTACACTTCCTTGAACCTCTGGTGGTGGCCGTAAACGGTCCTCATGATGCCTGGCCATGCCCCTTTCAGAAGCAGTGCGCCGCTGGCAGGTCCCTGCAGTTCGTTGCCCTTCTCATCGACGATGGCTGGCTCGACACCGAAGAACGGCAACGTGGCTGAACCCGGTTTGGTTGGAGTTGCACCCGGTAGCGGCGTAATGAGAACGCCGCCTGTCTCGGTCTGCCACCATGTGTCCACAATCGGACACCGGCCTTCGCCTACCACATCGTTGTACCAGTTCCATGCTTCCGGGTTGATGGGCTCGCCCACTGTTCCCAGGAGCTTGAGGCTCTTCCTGGACGTCCTGGTGACCGGCTCATCGCCTTCCTTCATGAGGGCGCGTATCGCGGTGGGTGCGGTGTAGAACTGTGTGACCTTGTACTTGTCAACGACCTCCCAGAATCTGCTGGCGTTCGGGTAGGTGGGAACACCCTCGAACATGACGCTGGTTGCGCCGTTCAGGAGCGGTCCGTAGACGATGTAAGAGTGTCCGGTGACCCAGCCGATATCGGCTGTGCACCACCATATATCGCCGTGGTGGTAATCGAAAACGTACTTGTGGGTGATTGATGTGTAGACCATGTATCCGCCGGTGGAGTGCAGCACGCCCTTTGGCTTGCCAGTGGAACCGGAGGTGTAGAGGATGAACAGCGGGTCCTCGGCATCCATGTGCTCTATCGGACTTTCGCCCTTCACGTCATCGGCACCCATCTCGTCATGCCACCAGACATCGCGGCCATCCTTCATGGGGACTTCCTCGCCCGTGCGCTTGACCACGAAAGTCTTCTCGATGCTCGGGCATGAATCCAGTGCCCTGTCGGCATTGGTCTTCATTGGAACGTCCTTCTTCTTTCCGCGGAGGGCGGTGTCCTGGGTAATCAGCACCTTGCAGGTGGAGTCCTGGATCCTGTCCTTGAGGGAATCGGCAGAGAAAGCGCCGAATACGACCGAATGAACTGCGCCGATACGGGCGCATGCCAGCATTGCAACCGGCAGTTCCGGAATCATCTGGAGGTACATGCAGACCCTGTCGCCCTTCTTGACGCCGGCCTTCCTGAGAACGTTTGCGAACTTGCAGACTTCCTCGTGGAGTTCCTTGTAAGTAATCTTTCTGTCCTCGCCGGGTTCATTGCCCTCCCAGAGGTAGGCGATGCGGTCGCCGTTCTTTTCCAAGTGTCTGTCCAGACAGTTGTAGGTCACGTTGGTCTTTCCCCCGTCGAAGAACTTAATGTGGCCTTCAACGAAGTCGAACTGACGTACGGTCGTCCACTTCTTGAACCATGTGAAGTTCTCCGCTATCTCGCTCCAGAACTTGTCCGGGTTCTCGATGGATTCCTTGTACATTTCCTTGTATTGTTCCATGCTCTTTATGTGAGCTTTCCTTACGAATTCTTCATTCGGTTTGAACATCTTATCACCTGTTTCACTCATTCTCGCGCCTCCTGGATTGATAATCGTTATTAGAGGATAGGCAGCCCAATAATAATCTCACTATAAATCTGTTGCCCATATAACTATACTGGAAACCGCCGATTTTGTACTGATTGAAGCCCGGAAATGTGCATCATTACGTGATAGTTCCGTGAAAACAATAAAATGTGAAAATGGCCATCGACCGTTTGGCCGATGGCATTGTTATCCGTTTGGTTCAGAATTCTATCTTCCTGAACTTCAGAATCGGCTTTCCCAGGGGCAGGACCTCGAATCCTGCCATGGTCTTCAGCACAATCGCGGCGGAAGCGTAGAATCCGCTTATGGCGACAGCCAGTTCCATGACTCCCGAGAGCAGCGCCGGACCGCCTGCGAATATCTGGAACAGCAGGGCGCCCAGCAGCAGGTCTATGAACACAAAAATCGCCAGGAAGGCCTTGTTCACGGTAGCGGCCGCATAGGTCATGTAAATGCTGAATATGAGATAACCCAGTACCGCGAACCCGAACTGCTTTATGTCATACCCGAAGTACCATGTCATGCCCACGGCGAACCAGAACAACCCGAACGCGCCGAATGCCGTGGCTGCGAATATGTTGTCCCTCTTGAATTCGATGCTGCAGGCGATTATCTGGGCGAATGCACCCAGGAATATGACCCAGGGCAGAAGGCCGCTCGTTCCGTCAGTCAGCCCGAGCTTCTCCGAAGATGCCACCAGTGTGGCCATTGCCAGTCCGAAGATTCCAAGCGCCGCCGGGTCGGCAAGGCGCGTTTTTGTTTCTGCTATTTCGTTTCCCATCTTGAACACTCCTATTTCTATCCAATCATTTTTATGATGGTAAATAGATTAATTAGACCGGAATGAGACAGATTATAAATACTTTTTCAGGCTGAACCGGAATCTGTCGGCGGCGCGGCATCAACAGGCTTAGTCTTCCCCCTTCTCAAGAACTGGAATATCAGGAAAGCCCCGATGGCCGCCAGAGCCGTGGCAAGTAGCATGGGCAGAAGGATGCTGCGAGGCTCCGCAGGCGGGGGAACGACACTCACCACCATCGTGTCGGTGCCAGTGTTCCCGGCGGCATCGGAGACCGTCAGCGTCACAGTGTGGATCCCCTCCTCCCAGAATGTGAATGACGGTGAAACACCGTACAGGGAAACGGCGGTTCCGTTGTGGGCGAAGGTCCAACTATAGTTCACGATGCCTACGTTGTCAGTGGAACCGGAGCCGTCGAAGGTTATGGGTAAACCAATTGTGGCATTTCTGTCAGGACCGGCAGCAGCCATGGGGGCCGTAGTTTCGAGAACGGTGATGACTATTTTGTCCGTATCAAGGTTCCCAGCGGAATCTGCCACATTCAAAAGAACTGAAAATTTCCCCGGAATTCCATAATGTCGAGAGAATGACACACCGTAATACGTCAAATCGTTTGTTCCATCTGATATTTGCCAGGTGTAATTCACAATCCCTACGTTGTCATTGCTTTCTGATGCATTGAACGTTATATTCGAATCCATCCGCACGGTTTGGTTATATCCGGCAACAGCCATCGGATATTCCGAATCAAGGAACCATGTCCCCATCAATGGGTAATAATCCACAATTCCTGAATAATTATGAAACATATCGCCTATTCCATCACTGCCATATTGATCTTGCAAGGGTCCGAAATACGCATCCGTTCCATTGCAACCGCTCCAGTAATTTCCGCCTTTCGGATATGTTGAGTTCCAGAAGTTGTCCCCCGTGTCACTGGCATGCACTGTGTTATTGATGAAATTATTATGAAAAATCGAATTGTTTTGGCAGTTAATGATTTCTATTCCATGGTCATTTGATTGAATATTATTTCTGTTGATTGTGTTGTTGTAGCTTCCTAAATCAAGCATTATTCCAGCTCTCCCGAATACTGAGCCCGTATTATTGGATATGAAATTATCCGTAATATGGTTATCGCTGGAATCACGTAGCCATATGCCTATGTTGTACTCGAAAGTCATATATCTATTATTTCCGCAGACCTTATTTTGTGCTATTGTGATGTTGTAGCAGTCATAAATATTAAATCCCCGCACATTTTTTGATGTGTTACATTCGGTTATTGTGCTATTTCTTGTCATATAGTATGATATACCCACCATATCTGACAAAGCAGTTATATTTCTTGCCATAATTTCGGAAGAAAAAGCCACAGCCAAACCGATACCACAATTACTCAGATTCTGGTTTATTACCATTATCTCAGTACAATTTGCAAGTATTATCTGCCCGGCGCCAGACGGCACAGTTGCATTGTTCTGGTCCTTCAAATATTGTACACTTTTCCCGTTTATAGAATTATCATTATCAATCGTGTGGGAGTTCCAATGTCGTACCTCGGTTCCGCTGACAAAAATGCTGCAATTCATCATTTTATTATCAAACAAAGAAGCATTCAAGGCAGAACCCATTGCAATACCTTTACCCTGGCGCGACATTATTGTGTTGGAAATAAGAGTGGTGTTCTTTGTATCACTTATCATAATCCCAAAATATGTCAGGTATCCAGAGATGGAATTATTTGTGATGATTGCAGTGGATCTTCCCAAATCAATGCCACTACCCCAGGCAGAAATCGTGTTGTTCGATATTACATTTGATTCAGAGATGTGGAAATCATCAATGCTAATCCCATTCATTCCACTGGAGATTGTGTTATCTTCGATTGTCCAATTGGTTGAATCAATTGTGATTCCATCTCCAGAACTTATAATGGTGTTTTTTCTTATTTTGAAATTGCTGTTAGAACCAGATACTTCAATGGCACATCTCTCATTAAATGATATATTATTTTGCTCTATCGTATTGTTATTGCAATTCCAAAAATTTATTCCGTCTTCATTGTTAGACAATATTGAATTATTTTTGATTAGTATTTCAGATGAATAATCAAAACCAATCCCATACCCTCCATTTGATGAAATGTTATTCGAAATTATGCTGCAATTATCAGTGTTTGTGATGCTTATTCCAGAATACGCATTTGAATTCACAAGGTTATCCTTCAAGGTAACATTAAGGGAATAACCGATGAATATACCTGCAGAATCACTGATATTCAGACCCTCGATTCTGACATTCGTGCAATTGGCCAGGATTGTCTGACCTGCATCAATTGGTATAGAACCTCCAACCTGGTTCTTCCAGTAATAGACAGGCCTGCCATTCACTGTATTTCCTGTGTTTATCGTATGAGTGTTCCAATCTTCAACCCCCCATCCCCAACATGATATTCCGCCATCGATTATCGTATTATTCAGTATCGTGTTGTTTGAACTACTTAACGAAATTAAACTTTCAGAAATCGTGTTGTTAATTATCATGTTGTGTGAACTATAGATTACAATAGCGATATTCTCATCGGAAGTGATGCTATTATTGGCAATAAGGTTATAATCGCCCGAATTGAAAAAAATCCCCGCATAATTGTCAAAAGAAGAATTTTGAATTGAAATATTATTTGAAGAAATAAGATACGCGCCGTTATAGTTGTCAGAGACGCTAAGATTGAAAAGGCATCCATTTGAAACATTATTGAGGTATATAGCTGAGTCATCATATGATCCCGCATACCAATCTCCCCATGCTTCTGATATAAAACCGGACATTGCCCCGTGCAAATTGGAATTTTTAACCACAAAACATTCTGTGGTATTCCCTATATAAATGCAATATCCAGTTCCTCTACCGCTTATATTAAAATTTTCTATTATCCAAGGATTGTCAAAACTGCCGTTTCCCCCCGAAACCTTCGGCGATGCGGCAAAATCCGCATTGGAATTGATTCTGAACGGCTCACTCACAATATATGCCTGGCTCTTTCCTTCATTCCCACTCCCTTCCACGTTGTCGTCGACATCTGTGGTCATCACCATGGCGGCAGATGCCAGAACAAGGCAGAGCCAAACAGCAACCAATCTCCTCATTTCTTCCACCGAATATATACAACTAAGACATGAAATAGAGGATATTTAAAATGTTGTTTTGCTTCAATACATGATTAATCCGCCATTCACATGAATGACCTGGCCCGTGATATATTCCGAATCCCGTGAGCACAGGAACCGCGCGGCCCTGCCGATATCTTCGGGCTGCCCCAGCCGGTGCGCTGGTATGCCCTTGATGACCGATTCCCTGTCATGCACGCCCTCGAAGACCACCATGTCCGTTTCGATGTACCCCGGCGCTATCGCATTCACGTTTATCCTGTACGGCGCCAGTTCAAGTGCCAGGGATTTCGTCAGCCCCAGGACCGCGCCCTTGGACGCCGCATAATGGACCTCATGGTCCGTGCCCGTGAATGCCACGCAGGACGAGATATTGATAATCCTTCCGGATTTCCTTTCCATCATGTGCGGGATGAACGCCCTGGACACGAGGAATGTTCCTGTGATGTTCACATCCATCACCCTGTGCCAGTCCTCGTCGCTCAATTCCCAGGACTTGAGATGCTGGTGTATGCCGGCGTTATTGATAATGAAATCCGCGTTACCCAACTCGGCCAGTACTGTGTCATGGAGTTCCGTAACGTCCTCCGGGATCGAGACGTCGCACTTCACAGCCATCGCTTTCCTGCCCATGGTCCTGACAGCCGCCGCCACCTGCTTAGCCAGTTTCTCCTCGGCCCTGTACACCACAACAACGTTCGCCCCGTGCTGGGCCAGTTCCAGAGCGATGCCCCTACCGATACCCCTGGATGCGCCTGTGATTACCGCTGTTCGTCCGTCGAATTCCGCGTTCATGACACAAGGAATCTCAGACAACATTATAAAGTGTTTTCCCGATACCCCTCCCATGAAGCCGGACATAGACATAGCCAGGGAAGCAAAACTCGAACCGATTGACTCCATAGCCGAAAAGCTGGGCCTGTGCCCGGATCTACTCCTTCCGTTCGGATGCAGCAAGGCCAAAATCGCAGTCGATCAGTTAGACCTCTCGAAGAAGAAGGGCAAGATTATTCTGGTGACGGCCATGAGTCCGACGCCTGCCGGAGAGGGAAAAACAACCATGGCCATCGGGCTTTCAATGGCGCTCTGCAAGCTTGGTCACAATGCCGTCGTCGGACTCAGGGAGCCGTCCCTCGGGCCTGTTTTCGGCATCAAGGGCGGCGCAGCAGGAGGCGGTCATTCCCAGGTCCTGCCCATGGAGGACATCAACCTTCATTTTACCGGCGATTTGCATGCCATAACGTCGGCTAACAATCTCCTTTCCGCGCTGATAAACAACAGCATGCACTACGGAAACCAGTTCAACCTGGACACCCGCCGAATATACTGGTCGAGGGTTCTGGACATGAACGACCGTTCGCTCCGTCAGATAGTCGTCGGCCTCGGGGGAAGGGACGGCGGGATGGTGGACGAGGATAATTTCGACATTACTGCCGCGTCCGAGGTAATGGCCATTCTCTGCCTCTGCAAGAACCCCGGGGAGCTGAAGGAGATGCTGGGAAAGGCCCTCGTCGGCCTGAGCGTGGAGAAGAAACCCGTGTACTGCAGCGACATCAAGGCAGCCGGTTCAATGGCCGTTCTCCTGAAGGACGCCATAAAACCGAACCTGGTCCAGACCATCGAGAACACCCCCGCAATAATTCATGGCGGCCCGTTCGCCAACATCGCTCACGGGACATCGTCCATGATTGCAGCCAGAACGGGGCTTCACTTCGCGGATTATTACGTCACGGAAGCCGGTTTCGGCTCCGACCTGGGCGGCGAGAAGTTCTTCGACATATTCGCCAGAAAGTCCGAACTGCCGGTGGCGGCAGTTGTAATCGTCGCCACAATAAAGGCCCTGAAGTACCACGGAGGCGTTGGCAAGAAGAAGCTGACAACCGAGAACGTCCCGGCGCTGGAGGCCGGTTTCGTCAATCTGCAGAGGCATATCGAGAACATAAAATCCTTCGGCTGGCAGCCGGTTGTCGCGCTGAACGTTTTCGGAACCGACACAGATGCCGAAATAACCCGCCTGAAGGAACTCTGCGCATCCCACGGTTCGGAATGCGTTCCCGCGCCCATACACGCCAGCGGGTCTGAAGGCGGCATGGACCTTGCCAAAGCGGTTCTATCGGGAATCGATGAAAAAGAACCGAAATTCGCATAC
Organism: Methanobacteriota archaeon; assembly: GCA_013791785.1. Classification (GTDB taxonomy): domain Archaea; phylum Thermoplasmatota; class Thermoplasmata; order SG8-5; family SG8-5; genus UBA147. Next base: position 13,837 of record VMTD01000104.1, on the reverse strand, counting down.
CCCCTGGACATGGGCCTGAAGGAGAAAGTTGAAACGTTGGCGGCCAAGATATACCGCGCCGGAAGCGTCGTCTTCTCGCCGTTCGCAAAGCGCCAGATGGAGAAGTGGGAAGAGATAGGATACGCACATCTGCCCATATGCGTCGCCAAGACCCAGTACTCGTTCTCGGATAACCCGAAGCTCCTGGGCGCACCTGACGGTTTCGAGATGCATATCAGCGAAGTGAAAATATCCACCGGAGCGGGATTCGTCATACCCATCGCCGGCGAGATAACCCGCATGCCGGGACTGCCCAGGCATCCGAGTGCCGAATTCATCGACATCGACGATAACGGCAATATAATCGGGCTGTCCTGAAGTAATAATGAAATGATTTCCGATTATTTCCCGAGATTGCCAACAAATATATCACTGGCTATTTTCTGAAATAGTTCCAAACTATTTCCTGAAAAGCGTGCTCACCATGGTACTTCGATACTCGAGTTTCTCCAGTTGCCTGATATGATTCTCCAATGCACTGAGGCTGGACATCATCATGGTTTCGAGCCAGCGCGCCTCTTTCACATCCGGAAAATCGTTGATGTTATTTCTGAGGCGTTCCAGGCACGCAGTCAGATTTACGGCCTGTTCCTTCAGGTTCTCGATGTCGGAACTCACGGTACCCAGATGTGCATTCGCCGATATATATGTATTGATTAATTCAAACGGTGCCAGCTGCATTCACCGTACGTCGTAAATCTAAAATCTAAAATCTACAATTAATAAATCTACAATCTAAAATCGCAAACCCGCAATCTCACATAAAAAGTATCGCGTTCCCCCTCTTCCCCACCTGCTGCAGCGCCCCCATGCGCTTCATGGTGTACGTTATCGAGTTGGCCTGGTGATGGCTGCACCCCAGTATTTCGCCAAGTTCTTTATTGGTGAACGGGACCGGCAGGTCCGCCGGAAGCAAAGCCTTGAAATCCCTGTACGATGCCAGCACAATTCTGTCAACGACCTCAACCAGCCGGCGGTCATACACATACCACCCGTTCCACTTCCGCCGTTTCGGATCCTGCCTGCGGATTTCCTCTTCCCTGGTCATGAGTATTTCGAATGTGAGGTTCGGGTGCATCACCAGTTCTCTTATATACACCAGTTCCTCGAAAATATCGATGGGCTTGCCTTTCTTGGGCGATTTCTTCCTGTTTATCTCGCGGCCGTCAGGGTCCTGCCTCACAATCATTTTCTCGACGTAAATCGGATGCACCAGATGCACCGGGTAGTACCCCAGCAAATGAGTCAATTTTTTACGCATGGCCCCGAAGTTCTGCGTCTGAATCTCGATTATTTCCCCGTCCCGAAATATATCAGCCACAAAGCCGTCCACGGGCATTTCAATTTTATCTCCTGGCCGAACCAGGAAGTCCTTGATGTCCGCATGGAGGCCTTTCTCGGACAGGGTGCCGATTATTGGATTCTTCACGGCTGTGTAATCGCCGGCAGATATTTTAAAACTACCCGATTAGACTCACAGACACCTGGTCCTGATGCCCCGGTGGAACTGGAACACGTTCCCCATGAACTCCAGCTTGCCCTTTTCATATATCAACGCGCTGTTGTCCAGTATAGCAAAAATCTTGGTGGCGGATTTTTCCGAGAGGGCAATGAGCTCGCTGTCCGGCGAGATGCCTGAATCATGATTGCCGTCGCTCATGTAATGCACCGAAATCGCAAAATCCAGTTCCCCGAAACCCTTGAAGAACCTGGTGAGCTGTGCACCCCCCTGCCCCACCACGGCGGCGTACTTCCTGCAGAGGCCCAGTGCCCCCGCGCTGTTGCCTATGATGACCCCGTCAAACTCCGCAAATATCTCATCGGCCCTGGATAGGAGCATCCTGTCCACAAGTATGGCCGGATTTCCGCCTGGCAGATAGATGAGGTCGGAGATTGCGGCCTTCTTGGCCAGCGCTCCGTAGGGGTCCCAGGGTTCGGCAAATTGCACTGTCTGCGCCCCCAGGTCCATGAAGTACTCGGTCATTACTGCCCTGTACTCTCCTTCATGGTCCACGCTGTCGCCGGTCCAAGGAAAAATGAACGCCGTGGGATTCGGACCAACGTTATCCAGTGCCTGCTGCATGATATGCCTGGAGGTGCGTTTCCGAATGTCTTCGCCGCCCAGGAGATATAGCTTTCCCATGGAATGCCAGAAGCAATGAACGTTTATAATTTTTATCCGCGGAGCTTTTCCATAATCTCCTCGGATGAAATGGAACCGGCCACTTCCTGGAACCACTCGTTGATATCCTCAATCTTTGCTTCCATTTCCCCCGGTGCAAAGAACACCAGGCCTTCCAGCCTCTTCACAACTTCCGGCGGCAGGTCGTAATACACATACCTCGTTGCGTAATTGTACCGCCGAGGGCAGTGTTTCATTCTCAGCACCTCGACCATCGGTCGGAACGTCTGGCCCAGGTAGAAGAACATTGCCTCGACATGATTGCCGCGGTTCGTTTCCTTCATGATGGCCAGATCTATGAGAAGGAACGGGCTGGCGTTATTCAACTTGTAAAAGCACTGGGAATGCCCGTGCCATGTTGGTTCCGGTAACCTGAACTTCGCCACAATGCCCCCAAGCTTCTCCACGGTCTCGTCAACAATCCTGAATACGTCCTCCACGCGGTCGTCATGCACAATCCCCTGGACGTCGATATCTGACCACTGGTCTGCACGATTGAAACCAGCAGCCCCGCCCTCCCAGAACGAGTAAACTACCAGCCCCTAAAGGAGCTGGCGTTTGTTGCCAGAGCTGGAAGTTTACCTAGGGGGCCATGTACCTAATTTATCAAAGCCATTTAGCTTTGATTTCATGTGCTGAGATATGCACGGTACATGGCGGCTTACCATGCTTTTACTGCTTATGCCGATTCATCTCAGCCCCTCAGGGCTGGGCTTTCTCGGCATTTGTGCAGTAAACGTAATCCAGGGGTTCGAGCGCTTCGGTCAATGCATCCAGCACATCTTTTCTTGATAGCTGTGTCATGTTATCGGCCGGTAAACGGATTTTCCCATAATAAGTTTTTTAGGCCATGGGGGATTTTCCGGACCATGGAAAGCAACAGGTGCTTCTGGGCTAGCGGAGAGGATTTCTACATTCGATACCACGACGAGGAATGGGGCGTTCCCCTGCATGACGATAAAAAACTGTTCGAATTCCTGATACTTGAAGGATTTCAGGCCGGCCTCAGCTGGTTCATCATTCTGAAGAAGCGCGAGAATTTCAGAAAGGCATTCGATAGCTTCGACCCTGCGAAGGTCGCCGGATACGGCGATAAGAAAATCGAAGCGCTCATGCAGGATGCCGGAATAATCCGCAATCGGCTCAAGATACTGGCTGCAGTGACCAACGCCAAGGCATTTCTCAAGATCCAGAAAGAATTCGGTTCCTTTGACAGGTACATCTGGGGCTTCGTTGACGGCAAGCCCATTCAGAACTCCTGGAAGACCGGGGCCGAGATACCTGCCAAGACCGAACTTGCAGAGCAAATCAGCAGTGACCTGAAGGCCAGGGGCTTCAAATTCGTCGGGCCGACTGTCGTCTATGCGCACATGCAGGCCACCGGCATGGTGAACGATCATCTGACCAGTTGTTTCCGCTGGAAGGAAGTGCAGAAATGAAACCGGAATTAATCGCGCCCTGCGGCATGAACTGCGCCATCTGTTCCGCATACCTGGCTATGTCCCGGGGCCACGAGAAAAAGAAAGGCATGTCACACTGCACGGGCTGCCGCGCCCGCAATAAGAACTGTTCTTTCATCAAGAAGAGGTGTACAGGCGGGTTGCGGCAGAACAAGATACGGTTCTGTTACGAGTGTTCGGATTTCCCGTGCGAGAATCTGAGGAAAATAGATGCGCGCTACCGGAAGAACTATGATTACAGCTTCATCGTGGCCCTGGAGTTCATTCGGGACAATGGCATGGAACCCCATCTTGTCCATGAGGAGATGCGTTACAAGTGCCCGAGCTGCGGCGACGTTCTCTGCGTCCACAACGGAAAATGCTACAAATGCCAGTCAATCAAAACCTGGAGAGGATGATATTAATTTCGACATCACGGTGAATGCAGCAGGAAACATTTGAAAGCAACGCATTCGCCAATGGCCCGATAATATTCACTAACTAAATTAGGGCCATACTGCTCGCTTCATTCTGCAAACAAGCGGTGAATGCGAGAGCTAAATCAAATCATTTTGTAGCATTCGCCTTGAATCACCTATATCTCAACAAACAGATTCATAGTGTGTGGAATTTCCGCAATCGACATTATGTAAACGATGCGATTGCAGGGTTAGACACCGCGCTTCTTCGACACTTTCTTCGGTGCTGGGGCCTCGATCTTGGAACCGCAGGCATAGCACATGACCGCATCGTTGCTTATCATGGTTGCGCAAGACGGGCACGGAATTTCCCCGTCTCCGCCCTCGGCAGACGTTTCCTCTGCCGGGGCTTCCTCGCTGTCAATCTGGGAACCGCATGCGTAGCACATGACCGCATCGTTGCTTATCATTGTGCCGCAGGACGGACACGGAACCTCGTCACCGCCCTCGGCTGCTGGCTCCTCTTCCTTGGCTGGTTCTTCTTCCTTGGCTGGCTCCGGCTCTGGCTCGGGTTCCGGTTCCTCTTCCTTGACTGGCTTAGGCTCAGGCTCGGCTTCCGATTCGGCTTCCGATTCGGCTTCCTTTTCTTCCTTGGCCGGTGCGGGTCTCGATGCCACGCCGCGGAGCTGCTCCTCCTTTTCGAGAAGCTGCTTCTCCTTTTCCATAAGTTTTCTGCCGTCCTGGATAAGCTTGTCCTTGCTGGCTCCGAGTTCTTTCTCCTCGCCGGCCAGGGCATTTTCCCTTGACAAAATTTCATCCAGTTTTGATTTGAATGAGTCCGTGAGCGATGACAGTTCCGATGCGGCATTCCTGGCCTTTTCCTCGGCCTCGATTATTCCGCTTCTCTTGCTGGCAACTTCATCCTCCAACTTCTTGATATCTTCCTGCTTATTGAGAATATCTTCCTCGCGGGATGTGAATTCCTTCTGCTTCTGGGTGATGTCCGATTCCCTGGATTTCAGTCCATCCTCTAGTTCGAGAATTCTCGATTTTTCTGATTCGAAGGCAGACCGGTCTTCCTTGAGCTTGGAAATCTTTCCGTCAATTTCATCCTGCTTTGAGCTTAGCTCGCCCTGCTTGGAATTGATTTCGTTCTGCTTGGATTCAAGCTCCTTTTCTCTGGACTCCATGGCAGCACTCATTTCTTCGACGTCCTTGGCTTTCTGCCTGAGGTCCATCTCCTTCTGCTTGAACTGTTCGGCCTGCTTTTGCATTACTTCCCAGATTGATGGTTCGTCACCCAAAGGAATTCCTCCATAATACTCGTTGATTATTGGACTCGTGATACTTTTATAGATTAAGTATTTTTGGTATACCCATAAGTCATTACTCGCCTGTGTCAAATATCGGGCCGAGGACCACTATACCATCTTTTCCGACCTCGACCGCATGCTTTTCCATGCTGTGCTGGGTTGCCCTCATTTTTTCCACCTGGAGATATCTGACAAGCTTGCCACGGTTCCTGTCCAGGCCCAGCATTATTATTCCGTCCACAAGGAACCCCTCGTTGCCCAGCAACTGGGATTCTGCCCCTATGGATCTTTCCATCACGATGAATGCCGTTAGATTGTTATCTCTCAGCATCTTGAAGAAATAGAACATCCTCTTGCGCATTTTGTGGACATCTTCCATGAGTGAGTACAGCGCACCCAGGGAATCCAATGTGAAAACGGTGAATTTATCGCCGTACTTCTTCTTGAAATAGACTATCATCTTCTCGATGAACGCGATGTAATCCGTCTCATCGCCTTCCTCGACGACCTTGTCCACCTCTCTCAAATCTGTAAAATCCGAAATCTGCATATGCGGCGAGACCTTGATGCCCAGGCTCTTCATGTTCTTCAGATGGCTCTGGGATGTTTCCTCGAGCGTGCAATACAATCCGAATTGATTCACCGATTCCAGGTACTTGGACATGAGTGTGTAGCCGAAGCTGGTCTTCATTGAACCCGGCGGTCCGGTAATCAGAATCACACATGGCGAAGTTATATCCGTTTTGAACACTTTTTCCATTCCTGGTATGGAATTTTTGAACATTTTGAACACCCTTTTTACCTTTATGTCGGCTTGAAGGCATTTTTAGGATTTATAGTTACCCATTACGTGTAGGTATTCGGCGAAACGATAACGATTTTCGATTTAGGGATTGTAGATTGTAGATTTACGACGGATTGACGGCGTTGCATATTCGTAACATAAATCTAAAATCTAAGTTCTAAAATCTAAAATATGGTTGGACATTCTGTAAATATCATAGTTCAGTAAATATTAATAGCAATATGCATTTTACCCGATGAAACTCAGGTGATTATCTGGCAGACAGTTCGGAGATACAGAAAAACAGGGTATGCCCAGTGTGTGACGAGTCCGTGTCAATCGATACAAAGGTCTGTCCATCCTGCAGCACGGACCTCACACTGTTCTCTGCCGAGGACGGCGCCCCCGGGGACGGCATGAACGCCGATGAACTGAAGTTGAGCCTTATGTCCGAAGATAACGGTCACATGACTGACCTTATCAAGGCCGCCGAGGACGAAACCCCCCTCCAACCGAAACCCCAACCAGTAGACCTTGTTTACGATGATTCTGTGGAATGCCCCGAATGCGGCAAACCTATCCCTGCCGATGCCGAGAAATGCCCCCACTGCGGTGTGCAGTTCGAGGTGGAGGAAGTCTTTGAATGCCCCATGTGCGGATCATTGCTTGGACTGACTGTAACAAAATGCCCGAGCTGCGGCGCGGAGTTCGAGGAAGCGGCTCCCGAGACGCCTGAACCGTCACCCCCGGTGATAGAGAAAAAGCCTGAACCGGTGCCGGAACCGAGGCTGGGGCCAGTCAGTTTCGTGGACCGCCTGAAACAGGTGAAGGACGAGCCGGTAACGAAAGACGCATCTCCGCAAATTCAGAAGGAGTTGACATTTGCCGAAAGGATGAAAGCAATGAAGGAAGGCAAGGCCCCCGAGGAACAGCCTCAACCCGCACCGGTCCAGGTACGGCAGGCAACACCCGCGCCAGCCCCGACACAAATACCGTCACCGGTTCCCGCTTCAACACCCGCTGCTAGTACCAATATCTCGGACAGGGTGAAATCTCTTCAGCAAGGTGCCTCGGTCGCAGAACCCGCGCCAGCCCCGACACATAAACCAGTCCCGACACAGGATATCAAGGCGGACCAGTATAGGGAACTTCCCAGATACATAGGCGAGGTCAAGAGACTCCTCATCCTGGCCAACGAATTGAAGATAGACGTTTCAACCAGCAAGAGCGTTATAAACCGGGCCGTGACCGCAGGTAAGAGCAGAGACCTGGAAACCGCAGTCAGGCTCGTGAAGGAAGGCAAGGCCGGCATCGAGAAGGAACTTCGGACAGTTTACCTCTCGAAAATTCGAACGCTGGAATCAGCAATCGGTCTGGAAACGAAATCCGGGAAGGACGTATCCGTTATGGAATCTGCCCTTTCCGAGGCCAGAAAATCCCTGGAAGCCGGAGATTTTCAGATTGCATCCGATTCCCTGAAAAAGATAGAGGACAGCATGATGATATCATCCCCGTCCAAGCTCTCCGAGGCGGAACTGGACTCTGTTTCGTGCGCATTGGATGACGCTGAATACCTGCGCCTCAACATCTCTGAAGCAAAATCGTTCTACGATGAAGCAATGATTGCCGCCGCAAACAGTGACTCGCAGAGGTCCTTCCAACTCACGAAACAGGCCACCGAAAGCCTGAACAGGATACTTCCCTCTTACATCGCAAGCGAGATGAGGAAGGCCAAAATTACCCTCCGGGAAATAAAGATGATGAACGTTGACATATCATCCCCTGTTAATATGCTGAAGGATGTCAATGATCATGTTCTCCGTGGCAATTACTGCGTTGCACTGACGCACATCAGAGCCTTTAAGGAGTTCATCCAGAAAGTCGAAAAATAAACTCTATCTGGCAGTTCATCCAGATAATCGAAAAACAATGCTTTTTTTCCGAAACAATAATAATATCCGGAATCGGCGAAATGAAAGAATTTCCTCAGAGAAATGAAAGAATTTCCATTTCCCTCTCCAGAATGTTCAGCCCCTGGTCGTCGAGAGTTTCGGGCGTGATTGACATGATGAAAATCGCATCGCTTTCCGAAACCTCGTCAATGAGCCTCCTGAGAAACTTCAGCACCGAATCAAAATTATTGTTGCTGATGAGATAATCAAGACCGTCAATCAGGAGTATGGATTTTCCGGGCGTGTTCAGGAAATCCTCGATTCTGTAGATTATCCTTTCCAGCACCGGCGTCACGCGGGTATCCGGGTCCCCTTCCCTGTCTGTGAGCCAAAGAACCGAGGCATTGCCCAGGTCGTACTGCTCCAGCAGGCGTTTCGGATTGACCCTGGTCAGTGCCATGCCTCTCATTCCGAGGTTCAGGCTGTCCACAAAATACTCGAAGCATTTGACAGGTCTTTCTTCCTCTATCAGGTAGCTGTGGGATATCTTCAGCCCCTCCCTGGCCTTCTCGAAGGGCATTACCTGCTCAGCGGCCTTCTCGACTTCCGGCTCTCTGGCATCGCCCGGGTCATCCTTCAGCGCCAGGTTTGCGGTTTCAAGGGTCATGGGCACCTTCATCAGGTCGGAATAGGCCAGCATGGTCTTCAGAGCGCCTTCCATCATCCTGATGTTCATACTGTACTTCTGTGCGATGTAATGGAGCACGTCGTCGCCGGCATCTATGTTCTTCTCCATGGCCTTCATCTTGAGAATTGTGAATCTGGTATTCACGTCCGTGGGCTGCATGTCCGTTGGCAGTCCTGAGTCAAACAGCGAAACCAGTCTTTCCTTGATTCCGGCAACCTCCCTGAGCGGCCGGTTGCAGGTGATGACAATCTGTTTTCCGTCCTTGAAAAGCGCGCTGAGTGTGTGGTATAATTCATCCTGAACCGATGCCTGGGTGACCACCTGATTGATGTCATCCAGCAGGAGAAAATCCAGATCCCGGAATTTCTTTCTGAACTGCTTCTTCTTGTTATTTTTGTTTGCGTCGATGAATTCGTTGACGAAGCTCTCGGTGGAGATGTAAAGTACCTTCTTTTCCGGATAATTCGAAACGACACAGTTACCGATGGCATTGAGCAGATGCGTCTTTCCGAGGCCCGTGCCTGAGTAAATGAACAGCGGGTTGTAGGACGAAGTTCCTGGTTTTGAGACCGCCTTGGCGGCTGAATGGCTGAACCTGTTGGATTCTCCCACCACAAATGTGTCGAACGTGTATCCGGGAATCAGGTTGGAGTCACCCACAGGAGTCGGTTCCTTGCCAGGTATGGTGTTATCAGCCCCGCAGGTCGAGCATTCCTTCTTGTCCTGCAGGTCCGCGCCGCATACCGTGCACACGTTTCCGCTTGCCTTTTCCGCAGGTATGATGTCCCCCTGGCCGGCCAATTTTTCCTCAGTTTCTTCCGGAACTGCCGCCGGTTCAGGCGCGGTCTCTACCTGGGTTATGGCAGATTCGGGTGTAGGTTCCACGGGCGCCGCAGGCGGCATTCCCTCCTCTTCCGGGTTTGTGAGGGATTTTATTTTCGTCTGTTCCATGAGTTCGGCTATCTTCTCTTCTTTTTCCCTGAGCGTCTCCTGCTCTATCTTGAGTTTGAGGCCCTGGAGCGCGGCTTCTATGGCAGTTATTTTCGACGGATTCTTGACCATGGCCTTGAGGCGCTCCACATCGGTTTTGAACTTCCTGCAATCGAGCACATCCAGTTCCTCTTTCAGAAATTCAGCGCGCCTTATGTTGCTCTCGAACTGCTCGAATGCCAGAGCCACGTTTTTCGGGTCTCTCTTGATCTCCTCCTGCAGGAACTTGACCACATAACCCCTGGTGTGCCAGTCCTCCAGTTTGATTTTCAGTTCCTCCGGGATATCGTCCGCAACATCCTGGCCCGGCCCCTTGCCGTTGTTTCCCCATTCCAGTGAGAATCTCGTCCTTCTCTTATGGATCTTTTTCTCCAGTGGGGCGTTAATCCCGGACATGGGGAACATTTGAAGAATAAGATTGATGTCCAGCCGGCCATGGACCTCCAGGTCGCACTTGTTGTCGTAAGTATCTCCCCAGGCCAGTTTCAGGCCTTCCTCGCCCTTCTTGGTGACAATGAATTTACCGTCAACGCGCCTTCCGTAGACCGCGGCCGTCAGGGTTCCGTCCTTCAGAACCAGATAACCCTCGGAGGCGTATCCGTCCCGCTCCATTCTTGTCAATATGTATCCCGTGAAACCGAACTTCTTGAGTTTTTCCATGGTTAGCTCTAGGGCTCTGGGGTCGCCATGGATGGTACTTATTACCTTTCCCTCGGGTATCAACGCATCTGAGATTTCAACACCTGCCTAGGCTCCTTTTTCAACAATCGGGAACACAAGTCGTTGGCGCCAAATATTGAACCTTGTTATATAAGTTTTGAGTTAAGAGCAGAATCGCAAATTTCAATATAAAAGTATAAAACGGGGTTCGTGTATAAGGGTGTGATATCATGCTTACGGAAATAAGTGAACTCATCGGAATGGAAGTATACACCGACAAGGGCATAGCCCTGGGGAACGTGGACGATCTGATTGTCGAGACTGAAAATCAGAAAGTAGACGGCCTCTTCATCGGCAACCCGAACCCGCTGCTGGTCGAACACTCCAAGGCGGTAAGCGTACCCTTCAGGTGGATCGGCAATGTCGGCGACATAATCATTCTCAAGTACTTCCCGAAATTCGTGCAGACCGGCGCCACGCCGGAGCGTATCCCCAAGGTGAGGAAGCTCACCGAAGAGATCAAGCATTTCGCCCACTCGGCCGAAGAGAAGATAATGCACGCGGAACACTCGGCCGCCGAAAAGCTGAAGGGCAAGAAGCTGTCCGACGAGATTCAGGAAATCTGATTGAACCGATATTAAAATTGCCCTGAATGAATGATTTTTTCACAGTTTTAATTTCATTCAGGGTTCCGATTTGCGTTTGCCAATCTTCCGGATGTGCCAGCCTGCTCAGATGCGGCGTATCTTTCCCATCATCGGCTCGTAGACCAGGCCCTTGTCCAGCAGTCCTTCGACCGCTCCGTCGAAGACTTCCTTTTTCAGCCCGGCCTTCTTTGCGGCCTTTTCCAGAACGTCCCAGTCCATTCCCGCTGACTTGGGGTCCAGTTCGGTTATGACCTTGAGAACTTTTTCCTCGTCCTCGGTCAGTTCCTCGTCAGTATCGGCTTCGACCGTTTTCTCCTCGGCGGCCGGCGGTATGGGCGGCATGTCGATGCTCTCCTCGAACTCGTCGTAATCGTCTTCCTCCGTCCCTACCATTTCCTCAGGTTCCGGGATGTCAGGCGCCCCGCCTTCCTCCGGGATAAGGGACCTCAGGGAGTCAATGAGCATGGACTGGTACCTCTCCACCGAGATATCGCCATAATGATCCCTGGCCGCGATTATGCCCCCGGCCAGGTTCGCGCTGTGCCCGCGCTTTATCAGATCCTCCGCCGTGACGTCATTATTCTCCAGCATCTCGGTAGCAGCATCAATTCTCTTCTTGAGGCCAATGCAGCCGTCCATGACCCAGGCGTTCCGCACGCTCTTGTCAACGGCCTTCACGACCTCCGGTCGGATGGAGATGTACATGACTCCTTCTTCGGGGCTGTAGATTCTGACTTTGCCGATTACGGCCGCGAAGCCGGGCACTGTCAGCTTTGACATTGCAATCGCCGCTTCGGGCTGGAACTGGCCCGCCGATACGTATGTGGTACCGGTTGGGTCGATGATCTTTGCCCTCCACATGGGCTCCTCCTGGGAACCGACATTCTCCAGGTCAGTGACGACGCCCACGATGTAAACGCGGTTCACCTTTGCGCCCAGCGGTGTTATGACATATGTCGGCGCCCGCTCCTCGTCGCTTGTCACGACCAGCGACGAGTCATTCAGTTCGCCGGCGAATATCCTCCATGCTACTTCTCTGGCGTTCATGTGCTCACTTCCTCAAGCATCTTCCTGGCCGCTTCCTGCGGTTCCGATTTCAGGAAGTCGGTGGAAGTGGCTATGAGCATCAGGCCGAAATCGTCAGACGTAACGTTTCCGGTGACGCGCGCTGGCATCGCCACGAGTTTCTGGAAAAGCTGGTCCTTGATGATTCCTTGATCCATGGCTTTTTTCGCTTCCTTCATGCACTTGTCCAGGGACTTGCCGAGTAATCTTTCTGTGATGTCCCGGTTCATTATGACGTTTATGGCGCCGCTGCCGTCATCCACGATGGCCTTGATGCGCAGGTCGGGAATTCCCGTTACCTCGGCGTGCACCCGACAGATGTTCTTCTGGAGCACCCGGTTGCAGTCCGGGCATCTGAACACCAGCCCGCTGCCTTCGCGCACATCCAGTATGACGCCGTCGATGGAAGCGTCCACCATGCCGCCTATCCTGGACAGGTATTCCACTGTCACGGTGTTCGGCTTCTGGAGTGATACCATGTCTGGCATGTCCTCCTTGACCTTTTCGACATTGGCCGCGTCGAAGTTCAGTTGCGGCATGCCCCTCCATTTCCTCAGGTAACCGGAATTCACCCGGACCACGTCCCCTTCCTTTATTTTTGAAGTACCCCAGCAGGTGAATGAAATTTTTCCGGTTTCATCGGCGATTATGCCGGACATCACTTCCTTCTTCTCGCCGCTGACCGTCACTTCGCGGATTTCCATGTTGAGTATCCGCGCCACAACCGTGAGATTGCCTGTGGACTCGCCCACATCGATAATTTTGCAGGGCCTGGCCGGCCTGAAACCGTTGCCCTTGAATTCCGGCATCTCGGATTTGTCCAGCTTGACGACCTTCCCCCTGTTGCCGATATTGACCTGAGGTTCTTCCCTGTACTCGGTGATGTAGGCATGCTCTATCCGTACCACGTCGCCCTTGCTCAGGCTCAGGTCGCCCTTCTCCCAGTGGGTGAAAGGAACCGTTCCTGATTCGTCGCCGATTATGCCGGAGATTATCGGTTTCTCCTTGCCGTCCGTCTTTATGGTTTTTTCGGTGACGAAAACGATCCTGCAGAGCAGATTGACATTCTTGTCCATGGGAGTAAGTTCCTTAATCGGCTTCTGAATTGCTTCCGAACTTCCTCCGACGCTCACCCCGTGCTTTCTCAGGACAAGCTTCTTAGCCTCGCCCGCTGAAAGTCTGAACTCGTCGATATAGCCTTTCAAATCTTTCTCTATCTCTTTCCTGTCAGCGTCCTCGCCCAGTATCTTCAAAATCTCGTCTACGTCCTTGTCGAATTTTTCTGTCATTGGATCACATCCTTTTACACCGGTGATCGGTTACATTCCCTATTGGCAGGGTGGTATAAAAGGGTTGATGAGAGGTCACCGAAACTACTCCCGCAATCGCAATGTTTGCAGACTGGCGTAATCGCTGCCGCAATCAAATTGTTTACATAATGTCGATTGCGGAAATTCCTCACACGATGAATCTGTTTGCCGACTGAATGCTGATTCAGGGCGAATGCTACAAAGTGATTTGATTTAGTTCTCGCATTCACCAATTGGTTGTAAAATGAAGGAAATTTTATGGCCCTGGATTTAGTGATAAAGGCCGGGAACCCCCCGGTTTTTAAGCCGGGGATGAGAGGCCATTTACACGAATCTGAACAAAAAACAGACCGCCATGCGCCGTGCAGATATTTGCACATGAAATCAAAGCTAATCGGCTTTGATAAAT
>VMTD01000111.1 GCA_013791785.1 Methanobacteriota archaeon | reverse complement strand
GCACCAATCTAAAATCTAAAATACGGCGTGGCGTATTCCCAACACAAATCTAAAATCTAAGTTCTAAAATCTACAATTTCAGAATACTGAACTCTTACAGCATTGGACAATCTATTTATCCTTGACATCAATCCCAGTATAGACATGCCAACAGTTGAAGAACAGATCAAGGAAATCCAGGACGAGATGGATAAAACTCAGAAGAATAAGAACACTCAGCATCACCTGGGGAAACTGAAAGCGAAGATATCGCGTCTGAGGGACGAGGCAGAGAAGCGCCGGAGTTCCGGCGGTGCCACAGGCAAGAGCTATGCCGTGAGAAAATCCGGCAATGCGACAATAGGTTTTGTTGGATTCCCCAGTGTCGGAAAGAGCACGCTTCTGACAAAGATCACAGAGGCGAAGAGCGAGATTGCTGCATACGAATTCACAACTCTGGACGTCATACCCGGAGTTATGACGTACAGGGGCGCAAAAATTCAGGTCCTGGACATGCCCGGAATGGTCAAGGGCGCTGCGACAGGGCGCGGGCGCGGCAGGGAAATTTTGTCCGTAATACGCTCCCTGGACATCGTTGTTCTCTTTCTGGACGTATACAACATTCACTGGGAAGTTCTGGAAAAGGAACTCTACGCGTCAGCCGTGAGGTTGAACGGCAGGCCGCCGGACATCAATTTATCAAAGAAGGACAGGGGCGGAATTGAAATCCATCCGACACTGGAACTGACAAAAATCGACATCGAACTGGCAGAGGACATTGTCAGGGAATACGGATTCATAAATGCCGATGTGGTAATCCGCGAGGATGTTACCGAAGATCAACTCATAGATTTTCTTTCCGGAAACCGTGTTTACATTCCCTCTCTGCTCGTACTCAACAAGATTGACATGGTGGACCCTTATCAATTGGCCAAGCTGAAAAGGAAATTGAAGGGCTGGAAGGTCATCCCGATTTCCGCGGACAAGGAGATTGGAATAGCCGAATTTAAGGAAGATATTTACAGTATGCTGGATTTCATAAATATTTTCATGAAGCCCCAGAGCAAGCCAGCGGACATGAAGGAACCCATGGTCGTGAAATCAGATTCCACGGTGGGAATGATATGCGAAATAATCCACAGGGATTTCAGAAGGCGTTTCAGATATGCCACGGTATGGGGCAACAGTGCCAAATTCCCGGGCCAGATGGTCGGCCTCGAACATGAACTGGCAGACGGGGATATTTTAACTATTGTGGTGAAAAGGGGGTAACACTTTTAACCTTGCATCGTGATACACCGACGTATGTATGAGGAAGAAAGGAAGGCCATGGTTACGAAGCTTGAATCGGGGGGTTACATAAAGAGCACCGGAGTCAGGCAGGCCATGGAAACTATTCCCAGACACATTTTTATTCCCGAGGAGATGCAGAGGTTCGCTCACGCGGACACACCCATGAGCATAGGTGAGGGCCAGACAATTTCCGCGCCGCACATGGTAGCCATGATGCTGGAAATTTTGGGGTTGAAAAGGGAATGAAGGTCCTGGAAGTGGGCTGCGGTTCAGGTTACCATGCCTCACTTGCCGCTTACCTTGTGGGAGCCGAAGGCCATGTTTTCACCATCGACATCATCGAGAGCCTTACACAGAAGGCAAAAGTGCATATCAGCCAGATAGGGCTTCATGACCGGATTACCGTGATTCATGCGGACGGTTCCCGGGGATTGCCCGAAGAGGCGCCGTTCGACAGGATAATGGCAGCCTGCAGCGCGCCTGAAGTCCCGCATCCGCTCATTGACCAGCTTGCCGACCCGGGCATCGCCGTGATTCCGGTCGGAACAGGATACAGCCAGAACTTGGCCATAGTAAGAAAGGTCGGGGGAAAAATCACCCGTTCCGAGGAGAAAGGCGTGGCTTTTGTACCAATGCGCGGGGAATACGGCAGATAACTCATTCCAGATGTTCCAGAACGTCCCTCAGGTCGTCTGATTCCACAACGACGTCAGCTTCTTTTATCGTTACCGAGTCAATGGGATTGAAAGCTATTCCGTAGCTGGCAATCTTGAACATGGACACATCCACCCAGCTGTTCCCGATTGCCGCGCATCTTTCCGGCACAATGCCGAACTCGTCCAGCACGGTGGAAAGCGCCTTGGCCTTGTCCCGAAGTTCCACCCTAAGGATTCCGTCCCCGAGGAGTCGGCCGTTACTGTCCGCCGTGAGGCCGTTGGACATGACCCTGTCAACCCCGCACATCTCGCCTATCTGGTCGGCCAGGAGGTCTATGCCGCCGCTGACGATGCATGTCTTGATGCCCTTTTTCTTCAGGGCCTGGATTGTTTCCACCGAGCCGCTGTTGATTTTTGCATCCATCAGTATGTTTTTTATGTCTGCCAGGCTGACATCCGGTTTTATCCTGTGCCACATGGCAATGTCGGTTCGCATGAATTCTAAATCGTCAATCTTACCGTCGCAGAATGCCTTCAGGGATTGCGTGTTGTCCAGTCCGAAATGCATGTGGACCCACTCCCATGAGCTGCGCTCCGCAACAATAACTCCGTCAAGGTCAAAGGCTACCATGTCGAATCTCATAATAACAATGGCCAGCAAGTGCCGGTATTATTATTAATTTGCCCTCACAACAGAATTTTATACTTCGTCTCATTCATACGGACGATGATAACTCTTGTCGGCGTTGGCCATGTATTCGACATTTCCGAACAGGTCCGCCAGATTGTCCTGGAGACCGCACCGGTCGCTGTCGCCCTGGAACTCGACAGGAACCGGCTGAGCGTTCTGCTTGCCAGGGACCGGGGTGAGGAACTTCCGAAACAGAAAGGGATGCTGGCCAAATTCCAGGAGAGGATGGCGAACGAATTCGGCGTCCAGGCAGGGGACGAGATGATTGCCGGGTACAAGGCTGCCAAGGAGTTGAATGCCAAGCTTTTCCTCATAGACATGAACATCAATACGGTCATGATGCGCATCAAGACCCAGCTCACTTGGAGGGAGAAATTGAAGATGATAGGCGCGTTATTCGCCACACCGTTCATCCGCAAGAAAACCGTTGAAAGGGAGATGGAGAAGTATGCCGAGGAGGGTGAGAATTATCTCAATGAAATCGGCAAATCCATGCCCACAATAAAAAAGGTGCTGCTGGACGATAGAAACGTCCATATGGCCAACAACATTCGGAAGCTGGAAGAAAACCATTCGTCCGTTCTTGCCATTGTGGGGGACGGGCATGTCCCGGGCATATCCCGGTTACTGGCGGACAGGATACCCACACAGATACGGCTGAAAGAGGTCAGGAACTGGACGCCGAAAACCTCCGACGGAACCAGCGTGAGTTTTACATTCAATGTTTAGCGTAACGATTTTAGATATAGGGATTGTAGATTGTAGATTTACGACGGATTGACGGCGTTGCATATTCCAAGCACAAATCTAAAATCTAAGATCTAAAATCCGGTTGGGCATATTCTCAGCAAAAATCTAAAATCTAAGATCTAAAATCTAAAATCGTTTAGCGATACATTTTTATCCCGGGGATTCACTAGTCCACCCGATAGAATGAGCAAAATAATCACCCAGGTAGCGCTGGACCTTGTGGACACGCATCGGGCCGTTCAGATAGCCAGGGAAGCCGTTGAAGGCGGCATCGACTGGTTGGAGGCCGGAACCCCGCTGATAAAAAGCGAGGGCATGGAAATTATCCGTCGGCTGAAAACCGAGTTTCCGGGAAATACAATAGTGGCTGACATGAAAACACTTGACGTGGGCGGCCTCGAGGTGGAGATGGCAACCAAATCCGGTGCCGGTGTCGTCTGCATAATGGGCATGTCGGAAAATTCCTGCATCACCGAAGCCGTTAAATCGGCCCGCCAGTATGGTTCAAAGATAATGATTGACATGATGCAGGTTCCCGACAAAGCGAAACGGGCAAAAGAGGTCGAGGCCCTGGGTGCGGATTATATCTGCATCCACGTGAGCATTGACCAGCAGATGGTGGGCGGAAATCCGCTGGCGGACCTGAAGGCAGTGTCAGGAGCGGTGGGCATTCCTGTGGCGGTTGCCGGTGGCATAAACTCGGAAACCGCGCCGCTGGCCGTGGAGAACGGGGCATCTGTAATTATCATTGGGGGGGCCATAACAAAGGCCAAGAACGTCACTGAAGCCGCCAGAAACATCGTTAAATCGGTTGAAAGCATGAAACCCGTGCCCACAGCCGAATTCAAGAAATACGGCGCGGAAGAGGTCAGAAAGGCCCTTTCAATGGTGTCGACACCGAATATTGCTGACGCAATGCACACCCGCGGGTCAATGGCCGGGATTACACCACTCATCGGGAGAAATGTAAAGATGATAGGCCAGGCGGTAACCGTCCGAACCATGGACGGGGACTGGGCCAAGGTTGTGGAAGCAATAGACCATTGCAAGGCCGGCGATGTGATAGTCGTGGACGTCCACGGCGGCGAAATGGCCGTCTGGGGGGAACTCGCGTCCTGGAGCTCCAAGATGAGGGGCGTTTCCGGCATTGTGATAGACGGCGCCATACGAGACGTTGGCTCTATAATTGACATGGAATTCCCGGCATTTGCCAGGCATAGGAGGCCCGCAGCCGGCGAGCCGAAGGGGCTCGGGGAGATAGGCGTGGAGATAATATGCGGCGGCCAGTGCGTCAGACCCGGCGACTGGATAATGGGGGATGAGAGCGGCGTTGTGGTTATCCCGGAAAAGGATGCAATGGAGATTGCCAACAGGGCCCTTGATGTAATGGAAAGGGAGGAACGCATACGCGAAGAGATAAAGCGCGGCAGCACTCTTTCCGAGGTAATCGCCCTGAAGAAATGGGAAAAGCGGTAATTAGAAGGTCACGCTGACCACATCTTTGTCAAGCAGGCGCATTGCCTCACTGGCCTTCTGTTTCAGCAATTCCTGGTCCGTGGCCCTTCTCACCTGTTCGAGAACATCAATTGTTTGTCTGAATATCCTGATGATGTCGCCCTCCGGAAGACCAAAATCAATGACCAGTTGGCTGAAGCTTTCTCCACGGCACCAGGCTTCCACCAGGGGTATCCGTGCCGACAATCCGAAAATACTCAGGTTGCGCATGAGGAACGGATTTCCCTCCAGGCTGGACATGATTCTGTAGAACGTATTTCCTCTCTTCGGCCTCTGATTGCGGAAATGCCTGGGCTCATAGGTGATTGCCGCAGCAAGGCAGGCCATCTCCAACGGTGTCCATCTCTTCCATTTGACATCCGCGAACACTTCCGCCGTGACGAGTTCCTCGGTGAATATCTTGGTTGTGAAGTGCCCTTTGGGTGTGAGTTCATTGGCCTGGAGGTGGCCCAGCTTCCTGAGTGTGCGGACCCTGTTGTTCCACGATGCCCAGACATTCACCCTCTGGCCGGCGTTCTTCTTCAGGAACGAATCGAAGCTCTTTTCCAGAACTATTTCTATCTCTGCCTCGCTATGCTTGTCAATCAGGTTGAGAACAGTGTTGTAGGATAGCTGGAACTGTGAGAATATCGGAATCCTGTCGGCCTTGGTGAACTTTTGTATCTCGGAAAGGTCATCCATCCCCCGGTCCACCATGGCAATGACAACGCCCTTGCTGTCCATGCCCCTTCTTCCGGCCCTTCCAGCCATCTGGAAGTATTCCTTGGAATTCACATATCGGTGCCTCGTTCCGTCGTATTTTCTGAGACTGGAGAATGCCACGGTCCTTGCGGGGTAATTGATACCCACCGCGAAAGTTTCCGTCGCATACAGAACACTGATGAGGTTCTTGCCGAAGGCATCTTCCACGGCCCGTTTTGCGGCCGGGAGCATACCTGCATGGTGGAAAGCGACACCCCGTTCCAGAACCTGAATGAGGGACTGGATGGAATCCATTTCGAATATTTCCGGATCCGAGAGATGCGTCTCGATTATTTTATCCATCTCGGGTTCGGGATGATTCTTGAAGAAATTCATGTTGTAGGCGGTCTCCAGGGCCTTGCTCTCGCAGTCCTTTCTGGAGAAATTGAAGAACAGGCACGGCAACTGGTCATTCTGTTCCATGTACTTTACCAGGTCCAGAAAGTTCGGAGGCCGGCCCTTGGGCTTGGGAGCCTTCTTTCCGCGGCGATTCTTCCCCCTGTTCCCCGAATGCGGATTCTCCCTGGCCATCTGGCCTATGGCATGGGGAAGGTCCTCCCTGGTTATGATATTGTTAGCGCCAAAATAGAAATGATGGAACAACGGAACGGCACGTTTCTCATATTCCACGACCTTAACATCGTGGCCGTGAATGGAATTTATCCAGCTGGCGAATTCTCTCGCATTCGGTATTGTGGCGGAAAGCGCAAGGAACCTCACCTTGGGCGGAGAGAAAATGATGGATTCTTCCCAGACGGTGCCCCGCTCGGGGTCGTTCATGAAATGGACTTCGTCGAGTATAAGGGTGCCGACGTCCTCGATGCTCTTGGGGTCGGCAAGGGCCATGTTCCTGTAGACCTCGGTGGTCATCACCAGGATTCTGGCCTCCTTGTTTATGGAAACGTCGCCGGTGAGGATTCCAACGTTCTCCTTGCCGAACTGGGCAACGAAATCCATGTATTTCTGGTTGGAGAGGGCCTTGATGGGGGATGTGTACACCGCACGCTGGCGGTGGGCCGCGTAGAATTCGATGGCATACTCGGCAATAAGAGTTTTGCCGGTACCAGTCGAAGCTGAAACAACGACAGAATCGCCGTTCGTGATGTGCTCGCATGCCTCGATCTGGAAGTCATCCAGGTCGAGACCGTGAAATTTCATGAGGGGGAGATGGAACACAGGGTTTTAAAAGATGCGGAACCGTGATGGAGTTCAAAAAAATAATAAGTGGGTCAGGGGGCCTAGTCCCCGACCCGGGATGGTATATGGTGTCAAAAGTTTCATTCCTTTGAATTGTCACAGTTGAACTGGTCATAGCACCTGTTAAGGATGTACACTCCCTGCCAGGAGCAATCGTCTGTTTCTTCGAAGCCGCTGATTTCACTCACCTCATATCTACTAGGCCTGGAAAGTATATAAACCTCCAATGGGGGGGTCACCGAAAGTATTCATGGAATCAGAGTGAAATCGAAGCAAGTATCTGCACCGAATAATAACATAAGTAAACTATCAGCCCCTAAAGTGGCTGGCGTTAACGCTCACATTCGCAAACATGCGATTCGGGGCTGGAAGTTTACCATAATAAGTTGCATGCCTGAACAATCGAAGCCTGGTGACTTCGATTTACTTTGGTTGCATTAGTACGGCATGCAACGGCCTTTCCCGTTTATTGTATATGTCGATTCATCTCCGGCTTGAAAGCCAGAGTTTTCTCGACATGTTTACAATAACTCAGATAGGAAAAACAACCTCCACCACCATTCTCCAGCAGCCGCTGTTTTCATAATATGATATTGTACCAGTTATCCGAACCGAATCCCATTCATCATGAAGGGCAACAAGATCTCTGTCGAAGCAGATGCACTCAAGATAGTAAGTCTGATTTTCTGACTGCTGGCGCAGCCTGAAAGATGTGCCGGTCAAGTTTCCGGATGACGAAAGCACCTCCATGTCCATTATCTGGCCGTCTGTGGTGATTTCCATGCCGTCAAATAATTGAACGGAGCGCATGACCGTGGCCAGTTCAAACGAGGAATTCCCCGGCCCGGAAAGAATAACGATATCGCCTGGCTTTGCAACACCTATCTCGGGGGATTCCAGATACATGGACACCGTGCCGGTGACCCTGACAAGCGTACCGAAAACAAGGTTGGCACCTTCCCCGGTCGGAACAGCATCTGACGGAACGTAAACACCTATGCTTGAAGAAGTGTTGAAATCACTTATGGTCAATGAGGCACCGCCATCGGAGAGCGCCCGCGAATCTGTTATGGTGCCGATGGTCACAACCACCAGACCGTCATGGGACATGTCTATGTCACCTATGGCGATCTCCAGCTGGCCAAGTGTAGTGGAATAAGCCACAAGACTCAGAACCCCCACTATGGCGATGACCGTAACGGTCACAAGCAATTTCCTGTTTTCCAGCATTTCTTCCCCTATTCCTTCACCATGACCTGCAGAAGTTTGTCCTCCAGGACCCTGCACGGTATGTCTGGTAGTGTGATAATGCTGGTCTTGCCCACCATGCCCTTTCCGGACGTCCCCAGCCCGATCAGGCCCATGTCCCCCAGAGTCCGGAGGTATTCCCAGAACTGGGTGTGACCCCTGGCCTTCTGGTCGAACTCCTCGCACGCCACGGCGTACGATTTCTCGGCCTCGCCGGTGGTGGCGAAGGCCCTCTTTCTCATCATCCTGGATATGCCCAGCAGAACCAGCTGTTTCTGCAGGCCCAGGGAAGCAAGTTTGCTCTCCGTTACAACCGAATAAGTCATGGCCTTGGCGGCCCTGACATTTTCCGGGTTAACTGATTCCTGGCCCTCGTCATTGGCCATTCTTCCGGCATTCTCCAGGAGCTCGATGGCGAACCTGGCATCCCCGAATTCCGACGAGATATCGGCAATGAATTCGATTATTTCATCGTCTACTGTACCGGGATGGAAGGCCAGTTCCGCCCGCTGGCGGGTGATGTCGCCAAGTTCCGGCCTGGAATATTTATCAAGGACAATCTGGTTGGTCCTCTTGAGCGTGGAAAGCGTCGCGGCGTCCAGGAACTCGTTCACCGGTTGCTGGGAGATCATGATGAGAGAAAGGGAATGCTTCGAATCAGTGACACGCTCGTCATCGAACCTGGAAAGGCAGTAGAGAAGATCTGAACCGGATTTCTTCACCATGACATTCACCTCGTCCAGAACTATGAGAAGATGCACGTTTCCCTTGGTGAGGTGCTTCCTCAGTATCTCCAGCATCTCGGTGGTTGAAAAGCCCCTGTCTGGGAAACCGGGCTGGAACTTCTCCAGTATCTTGAGGAGCACGCTGGACGGAGTATTGCGGGAACGGCAATTCACTATTACGAACTCCACCCGCTGGCCCTTGCCGGATGCCCATTCCCGGAAATCCAGGCAGAAACGCTTTGAAAGGGAGGATTTGCCTGTGCCCACGGAACCGGTGACGGCGACGCGCTGGTTGGTGCTGTCCTCGATGGATGATTTGAGAATTGAAAACAACTGCTGCATCGGGCCGTCCCTGTGGACCAGCTTCTCCGGAACGTAATCAAAATCAAGTTTGCTGAAATCCGAAATGATTCTCTGTGGCTTATCCTCGAACCCCGCCATGCGGACTATTAATTCAAACGGCCTCATAATGGTTTTCATGGGAGAATCGTGCTAACGGAATCATATCACGTTCGGTAAAATGGCGAAAGTACATGGCGGTGAATCATCCATTTCCGGCCAACCCCATCATGCCCCGTCTGAATCTCTGCTCATGATATCTGGAGGGCGGGGTATTCGCCATCGAATTCGAAAAATTCGATGGCGTGTGACGGATTCCCGCATCATCCTTTTAAAGCCTCGCCTGTAAGGGCGGGGTTAGCTTAAATCGGCACACAACCCGGCCAAGGTGCTGGTTCCAGCCATCCACATAGATTTTTCTCCGCTGGCTGACCTTTCACAAAAAGAAAAATTTGGAAAGAGAAAAACTTGCGGGGAGGAGTTTAAACCGGCGCTCATCCCGGCCCCGAAGCTGGTTCCGGCCCACAAATTTTAAACGCCCTCTACATAAATTATATATACGAGGGGTTTCTAATTGTAACCAAGGGCAGGAACAGTCATAAAGGCGATTATCATGGCAATAATGACAAAGACAAAGCATAGCGAGTTCGTGACACTCACGGTTGATGACCTGACACGGGCCATCAGGAACAGCATCAGGAACGACATACGCAGCATGCCCGAGGAAGAGGCCAGGCACATGGCCCAGCACGTTATGAACTTCTTCGGATACAGCGAGAGGATCATCGACAACATTCTTGAACCAGAGGACAGGGACGCGTTTTACATGCTTGAAGACTCGGGCCTGCTCACCACCGAGAGGGAGGAAACAACCCTCTATGACGGCCGTGAATGGCGCATCCATTACTGGATTTTCAGGAAGGACCGCATCCTGCAACTGGCAAAGGCCAGGGACAAGAGGATAGACCCCATAACCGAAGAGGCAATGTCCATCTACCAAGAGATTCCGGACGACGTTTGGCGGATAACGGAAAAAGACGATGCATAAGCATCGTCTTTAAATCATATTTTCATAAATCTTTCCGCCGCACGGTCCGCACCTCGGACCCGCATATGGGACAATCTGGCTGCTTCTCCTCGTAGTATCGGCCGCATCCCCTGCATCGATATGTCCAGTGAATGACCTTTCTGATGCCCTCCAGGGCGGTTTTGTAGGGTATCTCCAGGACGGTCGCCACGTTCTGAACTGAATAATCATCGGATATTATTGTGGCTTTGAGTTCCAGCGCCAGTGCAAGAATTTCCATGTCCGTTACCGATAAACGGCCGTCGTCGCCGGTGCCGCTTGCTGCTGCCATGACCACTTTCAGCGCCTCCGGCTCCGGCATCTTCACGGTGATGGAAATCTCCAGGGCCAGTTCCAGGTCTCTCGCCACCTTTCCACGCTTGACCTCGTTGATGACTCCGGGGGTTGTAAAATACTGGCTGGGGTCCTGTGTCGGCATGCAGGAGCGAATGGCGGTTGCATCTAGAACATAGGGCATGAAACCTCGATTGCGGTAATGGGTAAAATGATTTGCCTGTCCCTGTTGGTGTTGATTGTTGGGAATGGGGAATATGGATGGATTTAGGTTGGAAGGGAATGGGGAATCGTACGGAATGGCTGCTTGGAACAGCCATTGAATCTGCCACCGATTCCCAAGGCTTCAATAACCAAACAGGATTCCCGAGGTTTCAATCGCCAATCAAATTCCCGATTCCCAAGCCCAGAAACAATGCAATTACTCAACGTATATGGTCCAGCGAAAACGAACCGATCGAGAGGCCCTGCTTGCTGTGGGAGTAATCTATCCAGGCGCGAGACTGGACGTCGCAGATACCCTTGATGGAGAGGAAGGTCTTCAACTGCTCCACTTTGTAATCCACCATGCCGTCCGTTATGCTAGCTATCATTTGGATGTCCTGCTCCTCGTGCATTCCCTTCTCTATGATATACATGCATACGGCGCGCTCGCGCTTCCGCTTGCCGCAGAACGGTTGCAGGAATTTGAACACGGTTCCGGAATCCAGGTAGGCTATGAGCGTGGATATTGACCTGAAAGCCAGCCTGTAATACTTGTGGGTCTTGAGCAACTCCTTGGCGACACCGTCAACGGCTTTCATTATTCCCTGGTGATCGGTGGGTTCCGCCACGTAGATGACATTTGCCTCCTCATCCTCGATGCCGATGCTTCGGGAATATGCATCAACGAATTTCACAAGGCCCAGGCGCTCGTATTCCTCGAAACCGGAAACTATGAACATCATCTCTTCACGGACCTCGGATGGGAGCTTGTCCGTAATCACCAAGATGGCGGGTACGCCCTTGGCAAGACCTTCTCCGATGAAGCTGTTTATGGTGACTTCCTTGCCTGTGAAAGCCGGCCCGTAGATGAGGATGTTGGTACCGAACGGAATTCCGCCCAGCAGCAGGTCATCGAGACGACGGTCACCGGTTTTCACCTTCTCTATCTTGAGCTCTATCTTGCGGTCCTCCTCTCTCGCATCGATTTCTTCTTCGATTAGTCCTTTCTCGCGGACTTTCAACTCTTCGGACTTGGCCTTGAGGTACTGTTCCTTGGAACGAATCTCCTCTTCCTTGCGGTTGATGGACATCTGGAGTTCCTCGAGCTTCTTCTTCATCTCGTGGGATTCCATGCTACCCGACTCGCGCATGGCCTCCTCCACCTTGCGCCTTTCCTCGATAAGCATCTGCTCTCTGTAAACCAGGTCTTCCTCGCGGCGCAGCATCTCCTGTTCCTTGTAAGCCAGCGGTTCCTTCACCTGCTTGAGCTCGCCCTCCATGGACTTGAGTTTCTCCTTGAGGCGCTGTATCTCGTCCTCCCTAACCAAAAGTGATTTCTCCTTGACCTGGAGTTCGCGAATTTTCATATCCATCTCGGAACTTATCTCTGAATCTGATTTGCCGGAAAGGTCGTTCTTCTCCTTCCTCAGCCTGTCATCAATCTCGAATCCGTGCAGTTTCTCTTCCATCTCTATTATTTTTTGCTTGAGCGCCCCTTCCTTGGTTATCCATTCCTGCTCCTTGGAGCTGAGTTCAGCAGCCATGCGCTGCTGGAATTCCATGTCAGCTTCACCAGACGAGGCGCCGTTCCTGAGCTTCTTGTTGAAATCCTCCTTGGCCCTGATCAGGTCCGTCTCGGCGGCCTCGATTTTCTTCTTCAGCTCGGCATTCTCTATGGAAAGTTTCTTGGCATCCTTCATATCATCGGGAAGCTTGTCCAGACCGCTGTCAATCTCGGCTTTCAGCACCTTCATCAATTCCTCGCTCTTTTTGAGCTCCACTTCCAGGCCCTCCCTCTTGGCCTTCTCCTCGTCCAGCTTCTTCTTGAGGGATTTGGCGGCACCGCCCTTGTCCTGTATCTGCTGTGCCTTGACATATTTCACAACAGCCAGACTTCCCTTCTTCACCTGCTGGATCTCCTCTTCCAGCTGCTTGCGCTTTCTCTGCTCGATATTGAGTTCCTTGTTGAGATGCGCAGTTTCCTCCAGAATCTTGATTGCATCGAAGTCGCCCACATCGATAGACTTCATTGCCGCTTCCATGGCCTTTCTGGTCTCATCCAGTTCTATCTTCAGACCTTCGAGCTCCTCTTCCTTGGCTTTGATTGACTGCTCCCTCTGGTCAAGCATTTTGTCCTTCTCGGTGAGCTGCTTTCCCACGGCGCTTATGTCTGGACCGGCTGTTTTCAATTTTGTGGGTTTTGCGCCGCCGAGCCAGTCCTCCAAAGTATCGTCCTCGCCGCTGAGCCATTTCCTCAGGGCATCCTGGCCGTCCTCCTTGGGTGGTAGGGCCGCGTTCTTGGCGGGTTTGGCACCGGTCTTGGGTTTGGGGGCATTATCTGCGCCCATCCAGGCACCAAGTTCGTCATCGCCGCCATCTCCTGAAAGCCAACTCGTCAGACCGTCATCGTCACTCTTTTCCGCCTTGTCGGATTCTATGGGTTTTTCGTCTTTAGAATCTGGAGTCTTTGCGTGAGCGACGGACTTGGAACCCAGTGTAATCTGAAGTTTCTTGCCCTGCTTTTGCTGAGAAGCCATATCGGCGCTTCCGCAAAGCTTGCACTTACCGGTAGCTGCATCAAGGGCCCCGCCGCAAATCTGGCATTTACCCTTGTCGTCCTTCGATTTAGGACCCAGGCAGCCTCACCCCTTTGTTCGGATAATGTGTTGCACTAGTAATCATTTAACCACGCGATTCTTGTGCCCAACTGGACATGGAATATGAAATAGGTTTAAAATTGTTTGGTTCAGCATAAACGTTCATTTTTAAACGTTTACATTCATTATGAACAGATTTGAATATTTTGCTGGCTATTTGATTCCGTTCCCGTTTCAGATATATCAAAATTTAATAACACATTGGTGGTGCTATCTGTTCCAGGAGAAAGTAACTTGGCGATGCGGACCGTTTACCGGTGCAAGAGGTTCAGATTAACGGCCTCCTGTTACCTTTTGTCAATTATTTATATCAGACCAACATGGTACTTTCGTGAGCGAATCTGAATATTTCAAGGAACTGGTCCTTCTGCTCCTGAAAGGAAAAGTAACAACAAAAAACGATATACAGAGACTGAAGATTGACCTCTGCAAGAAGCACCGCATGGACCGCCTGCCCAGCAATGCCGAGGTCCTGGAACATGTTTCTGAGGAGGATATGGATGAGCTGGAACCGCTTCTCCGCACCAAGCCGGTGCGGACCATAAGCGGCGTAGCCATCGTGGCTGTGATGACATCACCGCACGATTGCCCACACGGAAAATGCACCTACTGTCCGGGCGGCACAGAAAAAGGAACGGCGCAATCCTACACCGGGAGAGAACCGGCAGCGCTCAGGGCCGCACAGTGGAAATTTGACCCGTACAATCAGGTGGGCGCGCGCCTGAAGCAACTCAGGGCAATAGGCCACCCCACCGACAAAGTGGACCTCATAATCATGGGAGGTACTTTCACTGCCAGGGATCCGGAGTACCAGACAGAATTCGTGAAACGCTGTTTCGATGCAATGAACGGAACGGAAGCGTCAGACCTTGGAGAATCGCACCGCATCAATGAAACAGCAAAGCACAGATGTACCGGTCTGACTGTGGAGACCAGACCGGATTATTTTTACGCACCGCAGATAGACATGGCCCTGGAATTCGGGGCGACAAGGGTCGAACTCGGCGTCCAGACCCTGAACGATGCAGTTCTGGAATCAGTGAAAAGAGGACATGGCAGCAGGGAAAGCGCCAGGGCAAGCAGAATTGCCAGGGATGCTGGAATGAAGGTCGGTTACCACATGATGCCCGGTCTTCCCGGCGAGACAGCTGCCAGCGACCTGGCAACCTTTGACAGATTATTCTCGGATGAGGATTTCAAACCGGATATTTTGAAATTATACCCCACACTGGTCATTGACGACACAGGGCTTCACAGCATGTGGAAAGCCGGGGAGTATGAACCGTACTCGCAGGAAATTCTTGTGAAACTTCTGGCAGACATCAAGGAAAAATTGCCGAAATGGGTGCGAATCCAGCGCATCCAGCGTGACATACCGGTCCAGCTCATCGAGGCGGGAAGCCAGAAAAGCCATATCAGAGAACTGGCACAATGGGAACTGGAAGCCCGCGGAAAGAAATGCAGATGCATCCGATGCAGAGAGGCAGGCCACAACCACCTGAAAGGCAGGGAGACCGGTGAACTGACACTCCTGGAAGAGAGCTATTCCGCATCCGGCGGAAAGGAATATTTCATATCATTCGAGGACACGGACATGGACATACTAGCGGGATTCGTCAGACTGAGATTTCCGTCACCGGACGCCCACAGGCCGGAGATGGCCGGCTCGGCAATAATAAGAGAACTGAGGACCGTGAGCCAGCAACTGCCATTATCCAGAAGGGACGATGCTTCGTTGCAGCATCGGGGTCTGGGCGAAAAGCTCGTGGGGAGATGCCTTGAAATTTCTGCCGAAAATGGCATGGACAGATTGCTGGTCATGAGCGGAGTGGGCGCCAGGGAGTATTATCGGAAGCTCGGGTTCGGGAGAGTGGGGCCGTACATGGGAAAAGATCTGTGATTCACTTCACAACGATGCTGGCGTAACCGACGACTTCTGACATTGGTCTCACGTCGCCGGAATTTGCGTATTTCAGGAGTTCAGCTTCCGAACCCTGGACCGCTTCCAGCATGGCCATTACCGGGCCGAAGCCGCACATGGTTATGCGGTTCTTTCTCACTGTATCGTAAAGGCCCTTGGTGTCCATTTCGAGAATCTGGTCTATGGCCAGCATGTCCTTCTCCCTTGCCTGCTCCGGCGAGATATAATGACTGAAATCCGTGGAAGCGATTATGACCGCGTCGCGGCCAGCGATGGCGTCACGTATGGCCTTGCCCACCTGGGTGGCGCTTTTGTGGTCCTGCATCATCATGCTTATCGGAACAAATTTCCTGTCCTGCGAGAAGAACTGGATGAAGGGAAGCTGGACCTCGATGGAATGCTCGTGCCTGTGGGCCAGCATGCTGTCGTCGATTATGTCACGGCGTATCGCCGACGCCAGTTCCTTATCGTTCTTCATGATGCCCAGCGGGGTCTCGAAATCATGGGTGGTGATGGCCACGCCGCTGCCGAGACCGTGATGATTGGGCCCCAGTATGACGAATACCTCCGGAAAACCGTCCTCTGCCAGGGCCGCGTAACCGTGAGCGGCCACCGGGCCAGAGTACATGAAACCGGCATGCGGTGAAACAATGCCCCGGATGCGGCGCGGTCCGTCCGGATTTATCTCCGGAACTTTGCCAGGCCCGAGAGTGTGAAGGAAACAATCCTCTATCTCCTTCTTCAGGGCATCATGGGTGCCGGAATAGAACTGGCCTGCCACTGACGGATATCTCATGGGCGGTAAAAGGCCCTGCGAACTTATAAAAGTTTGGCAGAGAGCTTTTCTATCATGTCCAGGGTCATCTTGGCCAAATCATACGTCGGCTTCCACCCCCACTCCGCACGGGCAGCTGAATCGTCAATCGTCCTTGGCCAGGAATCGGCAATGGCCTGGCGGAAGTCTGGTTCGTAGGTTACGGTGAACTCCGGAATGTGCTTGCGAATCTCATCTGCCAGACCGCCGGCGGAGAAACTGAGCGCGCCCAGGTTGAAATCGGAGTGATGTATCAGTTTATTCACATCGGCATTCATCAGGTCGATTGTGGCGTTGATGCAGTCAGGCATATACATCATCGGCAGAACCGTGTCCTCGCGAACGAAGCACTTGTATTTTTTGTGGTTGATGGCCTCGTAAAATATCTCAACCGCGTAATCTGTGGTACCACCGCCCGGCAGGGTCTCGGAACTGATGATGCCAGGATATCTCAGCCCCCTCACGTCCACGCCGAATCTTTTGAAGTAATAGTCAGCAAGCAATTCCCCCGCCACTTTAGTCACGCCATACATCGTGGTCGGTTTCAGGATTGTCTCCTGAGGTGTGTTCTCCTTCGGTGTTGAAGGGCCGAATGCGGCTATGGAACTGGGGACCATGACCCTGGTGAGTTCGTGCTCCCTGGCTGCTTCCAAGACGTTGTAAAGGCCGTTCATGTTCACATCGTAAGCAAGCTGCGGATTCTTCTCACCAGCGCCGGAAAGTATGGCAGCCATGTGATAAACCGTATCGATATCGTACTTCTTGATTATGCTGTCCAGCGATTCACGGTCGGTCACGTTACCGAATTCGAACGGGCCGGAATTGCCCAGCTCGTCGCTCGGCTTCGTTTTTCGCCCCATGGCGACAACGTTATCGTTACCGTGGAGCCGCCTGAGCTCCATTGTCAGTTCGGAACCGATCTGGCCCACCGCTCCCGTTACCAGCACTTTCTTCATTTCATCGGATTTGACCATGTTTTCACACCCTGAAATATGATGTCTGGCAACCGCTATCGGTGGCATGGAGATAAAGATTGCGGATGGCATGTTTTTACCATTGCCATTCCCCCATTGCAAAAACATCACCGAACCGCTCAGAATGATAAACACTCCGAAACCATTTTATAACCTCAATTGCTTTATGAGACAAGGTGCAGGCAATGACCAATGACCAGTTGATATTCATACTCCTGATTGTGATGGCCATTGTCCTTACATTCGAACTAATCTACATACTGGTGAAGAAGAAGCGGAGGAAGGAAGAGATGAACCTGTTCAGAAAATCCACCGAACCTGTGGAGACCCTGGCGGACAAGGCGCACAACGCGATTCTGACGACCGAAAGCATATCTTCCACACTGGCCAGGCAGGGCGTTGACATTCGCGATGCGAACGAGCTCATCCATCAGGCCAGGAAGGAAATGGCCACAAAGGATTATGCTTCCGCCATCGAGAGGGCTGATGCCGCCAAGCTGGTGCTGCTTCGGGCCAAGAGGGCACATGAGGCCGGACCGCAGGAAAGAACCCCGCCGCACCCTGACCCAGGCAGGCGTCCCATGAACACCAGCATTTACGAGCCGGAATATGTGAAACCGCCCATCCGGGAAGAGAAGAGTCTTGATTCGCTTCCTGCCAATTACATCCAGGCAAAATTCATGATATCCACCACCAAGGATCTCCTGGAGAAGAGAGGCCTGACAAACGGAGAAGCATACGATTTCTACACCAGCGCGGTGAATTTCTACAATCAGAAAGATTATGCTAAAGCCCTGAGCCAGGCCATAAAGGCGGAGAAATTGCTTGACTCCGGAACTCTTACCCTCATAGGCGAGGAAAAGCCCGCGGTGACAGGAGAAAACGAGATATTCGTCTGCCCGGGATGCGAGTCGGAAGTTCTGGAGGACGATGCATTCTGCAGGGAGTGCGGGCAGAATCTGGCCGTGTCCATGGAATGCAGGAAATGCGGTTCGGAATACAATTCAAACGATAAGTTCTGCAGGAAATGCGGACAGAAACTCAGATAATCGTATCCAAACTAGATGCACACGACCTTTCCGTTCTTCAGCATGATTTTTGTGGACCCGTCCTTGTATGTGGCAACTATTGTGGGTTTGTAGAATAGGTAATCGCGATGGGTCTTGGAGTCGTTATTGCCGCCGTTCATGTCCAGGTTGTTGCCGAAGGCTATATGGGCGGTTTCGCTGGCCTTTTCGTCCTCCAGCATGACGCCGACTATCCTGGCCCCGGGGTTCAGGCCGATACCCAGTTCCCCGACAATGCTGGCCATGTCATCTATGTGAGAGAGTTCCTCGACCTCTTTGGCGAAGGCCTTGTCAGCGCATTCAATGGATATGAGTTTTCCTGCTTTCAGCCTCAGCGTCAGCGGGCTGGGAACCTGCCCCAGGTCACCGATGCTGCCGTCAACAACCAGTATACCGTTGGCACCGTTCTCCACGGGGGCGCACCATACCTCACCTGCAGGAAGATTGCCGAAATCCCCTTCCTTGATCTTCACGTCGGTTTGCCAGAGCCTGCTGTCCAGTTCCAATGTGACATCGGTCCCGGATGGGGAGGTTATGTGAACCTGCACCACATTCCTGAAGGCGTCCATGAGTTTGTCTGCCTCTGCGACTATCTTGGAGTAATCCACCTTCATTGGGCCCTCCCTCATCATGCTGGTGGTGATGCCCGGTGCATGTCCCACCCTGGCATTGAACTGTATCTCCTCGTAAAGCAGCTTTACCCTGAAAGGCGTTTCCCTTGAATCCGAACCGAAGGTGTTGATTATGACGCCGTAATCCTTGAACATGCCGGAAAGGTCGCCCGGGACATCAAGAATCGGCCTTACGTGATTGGAAAGAGAATATGTGTGGGTGTTGGCACCCAGAATCTTGGCACCCTTCTCAAAGGCCATGCCAATGTCTTTTTTACTGTCGTCCACAACGATGAGCATATCCTCGCCTTCCTTCAGGCAAAGGACTGTTCGGAGGGCGTTCTTGGCGCCTTCGACCATCTCATCGAACTGCGCGTCCACCCCCTCTGATTTCTTGGCACCGGCCATGACTGTTGATAAGTATTAACTAATATATAAAATATTATGTCTGGCTATCTGTAATAAAAATAATCTGAAGGCATATAGACCGTTTATAGGGGGCTGGCCACATTAACATATTAATAATAAATCAAATGCGAATTATGCATGGAAAAGTTAATTTAAAGGGTCAGGCATTCCAGGCCCCGATAACATGAACGAATACGACATCAAGCGCGGACATTTCGACAAGATAGAAGGCGACAAGCTGGAGATACTCATGAAGGATTCCTTCGGCAATGTGAGCAAGAAAGGCGACAAGCTCGTTTCAAGCTTTGGCGCCATGGAAAATATCACGGTCTGGTGTATGGGAAAGAAGAGCATTTGCGTCGAAACGAAGATGAACACCAAGGTTGACGACAAAACAGCTTCCGATACAATTCGCATGTACAACCAGTTCCTTGAGAGAGTCACCGGATTCACTGCCAAGGAAAGAAGGAAGCGCACCTCGAAGAATTAAGAAATCCTACAAGATTTTTTCCGCATCCGTTTCGATATTTATAATGACAATGAGTGCTCCCCAACGCTGAAGCGTGGGGTATCCTTCCGGTTATCACCCTGAATTTCGTGATTCCAATTGATAAAAAACTCATTCAGGTTGATTCTATATTGCGGATATTTCGGGATTGCTGGGGGAGCACTTTTATTGAACAAGTCCTCGCAGAAGAACTGTTTGAAAGCGCCCGTATCCGCAGACTTAAAAGTCGCGGTATGTGGGCGATGACATGTTCAATCACACAGACAGTGGGGAAGCCCTTAATTGAACAAGTCATCGCAGCAGAACTGTAAGAGGTCACTGATGTGAAGCCTCTTACAACGGTAAGTGGTCCGTATCCCCAAGTTCTCCTCTATTACTACAGATAGCTCTGCCAATAAATTATGGTATTTTGATATCGCTGATACAGAAACAGATTAGAACAGCCAGTCAGAAAATCAAATCTGTTATTGCGGGATTATAACTTCTGAAGGCTGACCACTTACGCAGAACTGCATGAAAGTGCCCGTATCCACAGACTTAAAAGTCGCGGTATGTGGGCGATGACATGTTCAATCAGGCCAACCGTCTGGCCTGTTCCTTGAGGCTGGCCGCAAGCTGCGGCCCGATTCCGGGAAGTGCGTCAAGATCCCTGAAATCAGTTTCCAGTATCCTGGATATGCTGGTGATGCCTGCATCGTACAGTGTCCTGGACCTCTTCCGGCCTATGTTCTTGAGGCTCGCCAGGGGCAATAATTCCTCTTTTATTCCATAGCGCACCCTGAGAACCAGGGAATTCAGCATGCCGGTGAGCGGGCTCCCGAACAGCCTGGCCAGCTCCCTCATGGAATAAAGCATCCAATCCGCGCTGTCCACCCTGCTCCTCACATCTCCCGGGCCTACCCCGAACTTATCCACTATGCGATTTTCCGGAACTTCGGCCATCCAGTGCTGCAGAAGGCTGGCGGTCTTCAGCGATGAGAGAAACATATCGTATTCCTCTGTGGACTCAACCGGTATGTCCACGAGGAATGCGGCACTGTTCTCCTGGGCCAGGGCAGGCACCCATTCCATGTCCGGTTTGCGCAGGTACAGAGGGTAAACATCCGGCGTGGAACTGCAAATCTGGAGCAGGGCCAGTTCGTTCGTCGTTACTGTCTCCGAGCGATCGATGGCGGCCTTCATCATCACCGCCGAAAGTGGGTCAATGTAAAGGTCGGAGGTCCGCTTCCCGAACATGGTGGCCTTGAAATCCTCGAAATCGACGGCGATAAGATCCGAATGCTCCAGGAATTCCAGGATGCGGTCAATCATTCCCTCGATGGTCCAGACATCTGTCTGATGGGCAAAGAAACTCTTGTCCATGAAGGTCATTAGTTCCTCACGATTTTTCGCGTATCCGGTGGCTATGGTGGCCAGTATGTGGCTCCTGAGGGCGTTCTCTGTCCCGAGCTTGGAGGATATGGCCTCCGACTCTCCCAGAAGGTAATCTTCCATGAGCCTGGTCATGGCACTCCTGCCCCTCGCTACAAGGACCGCTTCCCCGTAGGGATCGAACTGGGGCCTGCCGGCGCGGCCGCACATCTGCTTTATCTCCATGACCGGGATTGGCACATTGCCATAATTGGAATCGTATCTGGTAGTATCACGCACGACCACCCGCCTTGCAGGCAAATTGATGCCGGCAGCCAGCGTCGGAGTGGCCACTATGCATTTTATGGCGCGGTCCCGGAAACTGTTTTCCACCATTCTTCGCTGACCGTCAGTGAGACCCGCGTTGTGGAATGCTGTTCCGCCCCTGACACAATCCGCCAATCTGGCGCCGGTGGATGTTGGCTCCTCCTCGGTCCCTTCCAGGCGCCCGGCAAGTTCCCCCAGCGCCGCAAGCTCGGCATCACCCAGGATGCTCTTCTGCAGAACCTTGGCAACCCGTTCGGCCACGCTCTCGCTGGATTTTCTGGTGTTGACAAATACGAGAATCTGGCCGCCGTCCTTCACCGTGTCGCAGACCAATGAGGAAATATCGTCCTTGTGAAACTCAATTTCCTTCTTGGTACTGTCTGTAAAACGAATCTTGCCGTCAAGATAAACTCCTTCCTTCAGCGCCACCGGCCTCCAGTCGCTCTTTATGTGTCTTGCGTGAAGCCAATCTGCCAGTTCTATGGAATTCTTGATGGTGGCGGAGAGAGCGATGAATTGCGCGTTGGGGTTCAGTTCCCTCAGTCTGACAAGGGTTACTTCCAGTGTGGGCCCTCTTGAAGCGTCGTTGATAAGATGCACCTCGTCCGCGACCACGACGCCGATTTCATACATCCAATCAGACCTGTGACGCATTAAGGAATCCGCCCTTTCAGAAGTGGCAACGATTATGTCCAGCTTCTGGAGTTCCGGATCCGGTGCGTCAAAATCGCCCACGGTTTTTCCGACCTTCAGCCCCAGGGACTCGAATTCCTTCAGCTCATCGTACTTCTCGGATGCCAGTGCCCGGAGCGGAACTATGTAAAGCGCCTTTTTTCCCTCGAGAACACGTTTCAGTATGCCGATGTAAGCCACCAGCGATTTGCCGCTGGCAGTGGGAATGGCCAAAACGACGTTCCGACCTTCCAGCACCTGCTTCAGGGCATCTGCCTGGGGCGGATAGAACTCCGATATACCCTTGGACAATATCAGGTCGATTACGCGCCTGTCTATGTCCAGCTCATCGACCTTCATGGGGACCCATCGACCTTTTCCGGCACCCCTTCCTGCGGAATGTTCTCTCCAGTCTCCTTGCTCGGGGGCATTTCCTCTTCCGGACCGTCACCCAAAATCTCTTCCGGCCCGTCGTCCGGGGAAGAGGTATCCGGCTTGGAGAATCTTTTGACCAGCAGGAATACCAGAATCACCATGAGAAGTATGAGTACCGCGCCCAGAACGTAGTAAAGCGTGTTGTCCGTGCCGATACCGACGACCTCTATCTGAAACTGGTCCTGTTCCGCAAGGGTGGACGCCTGGTTTCCAGTGGTGTCCGTCGCATTTACGTAATAATAAATTTCACCGCTCCTGCGCTGGGGTGGGATGGTAAACTCGTATATATCGCCGGAGACAAGCGTCATGGGGCGCGAGACCCAGGCATCGCCGCCAACTGCCTTGAAATACAGCGTTACTGACCCGATGCCCACGTCATCCGTGACATTGGCCCTCACCAGGACCTTTGTATTGTTGGAAAGGAGTTCCGGTGTCACCGAATTGATGAGCGGGGCGGTCCTGTCCAGTATCTGGACGGAATTGGAATCCGTGGAATTGAAATTGCCGGAAGTGTCCAGTGCAGTTATGTTGTAATGAACCATACCTATGCTGCTCTGGGCGGGGATGGGGTAGCTGAAGGTGTTTGAGGTGTTGGCCACCATTGGCACCTGCGTGTAGGTCATGGAACCGATGGCCCTGTAATTCAACCAGACGCTCTGCAACTGGATGCTGTCCGTGACAACGGCCCACACTTCGATTTCCCTGAAGACGTCGGCCTCCATGACCGGTATGTGGGATATTTCGGGTTTAACTCCGTCCACAACAGATACATTGTACAGTTGGGTGTGATTGGTGTAATTTATCGGATTCCAGGCAGCGTTGCCGAACCCGTCCGTCGCCGTGATGTAGTAATAAATCGAACCAAGGGACTGCTGTGCAGGTATGATTCCTTGATAGATGTCGGAACCGGTGTTGGACATTTCCACCGAGGTGGTGGGAGCCGCATCATCCACACCCTGGTAGAATAATCGGACGTTATCAACAGTACCCCACTGGTCCCTGACAACGGCCATCACGTAGTACGGCATGTCATAGCTGACATTGTATTGACTTGGGAAATGTACGATTGTGGGTGGGTCGGTATCCGCCCCGGTGGTGAAGGAGAATGTCATATTCACGCCGAGAATGTTACCGGCAAGGTCAGAAGCCGTGGATGCAATTCTGAATGAATAACTGGATTTCTGGTACTGCAGGGGATTTTTCGGCTGGAATGTCACGGCGTTCCCGTAGGTATTCCAGGTTCCCTTGTTGCCCAGGCAGTCACCCACGTACCACGTGTGCGTGCCATTCGTCCATGAAAAGGCCGCTTCGGTGACGTCCCTGTTCATGGGTTCGGAGAAACGAATGATGAAAGGCGTGAATATGGATATGCCGGTGTCGCCGTCTTTCGGCGATGTGGATTCCACCCAGGGGCCCCAGTCATCGGAAAGCACCGTCGAACGATGGTATATGCTGCCGCCAATTTCCCAGGCAACATTGGTCTGATTGTATCTGTCTACTAACAAAGCATGCCCGTTGATGAACGATTTACTGGAGTTCAGAAGGATGTTCTCGGCAAAGCTGGCGCCGCCGTTATAGGATATTGCAGCGGAAGTGCAGTTAAGCTTGGTCGTCGTGTTCTGCCATCTCCAACCAATCCACAGGGAAGAGCCGGCAGGAGAACCGGCAATTCTGGGTTCCTGGGCAGTCGTGGCGATGATTCTGGAATTGGCGAATGAATCGCTTGAATTTGCATAGCGGATGCCCGCTCCGAGGCCGTACTGCCAGACCACATGCACGGTTCCGGCGGCATCCACCAGTATTTTCGGAATCGCACAATCGGTTGACACGGTGTCTATGCCCACATTGGTATCGAAACTGGCACCCAGGTCGGAGGAATTGGCGAAATAGATTGCTGAACTGCCACCCCTGGTATCGTACCAGACCACTGAAATGACACCCAGGGAATCTATACCCACCTTTGGTCTGAACCTGTTCCGGGCGCAGCTGTCGCTCACCAGCGCGGGAGATGAGAATGTTCGGCCGCCGTCGTCTGACACGGCGCAGAATACCTGGTTCTCACCCATGTTATACTGGGTGGATGTTCCTCCTGCCGTTACGGCGGAAAGACCGTCAGAGGACCAGTCAACCGAGTACACGCTGTTCATGTGTCCGGTGAGGTTCTCCCTCTCGAAACCGTAATAAGAATCGCTCTCCTTGAACCATATCTTCGCCTTGGGGTCCGATGCTCCCGAGATAATCTCGTCGCCGGTGCTCCAGTCAACCGAGTGAACGCCGCCGGTGTGAGTGCTCTTCATCCAGGAGATGTCCGATTCATCCGAAACATTCACGATGGCTATGGAACCGTTGGACAGACCGGCTGCTATAAACATATCGTCCGGAGACCAGGATATTGCCTGAACTGGCATCGTCATGTTGAAGTTCCTGACCAGGACGCCTGTTGCGGAGTTCCTTATCTTGAGGGTTGTGTCCTTGCTGCCACTGGCCACATATGTGCCGTTGTTTGAGTATGATATGTCAAAGACGGAACTGGTGTGCTGCTGCGTCCAGCTCGAGTAATCCGTGAGATTCCACACTGTGATGTTGTAATTCATGGTGGGGTTCCCGCTGGGGGTCCCGGCACCGTACTGGCCGTTGTATGCTGCGGCAATGTGGCCGGAATCGGGAGAGAATGAAACGGCGTTGACGTAATTCTTCGTCAATGTACCGCCGGTGCTGTTCAGCCTGGTTATCTCGCTGAAATCCGTGGTGTTGTAAATCGTGACATTATAATCGAATGAACCTGTTGCCAGCATGCTTCCGTCAGATGACCAATTCACTGCCAGGACCTTGTTGGTATGGGATGTGATATTCCTCACAAGCGCTCCGGTGCTGGCGTTCCATATCTTCACCAGGTTGTCCTCGGAACCGGATGCTATGTACGCACCGTCCGGCGAAAATTCCATATCCCTGACAGCGCCCTGATGGCCGATTATCTCGCGGACCAGGTTGCCGTTCATCCCGTTCCAGAGTCGGATTGTATTATCTGACCGATGCTCCTCCCAGGCAATCGCAACTTTTTCTCCGCTGGCTGCGATGGACGGATTGTATTGTGGACCGGATTCGAAATCGCTCACGTGTATCTCCTCGAATGTAGTACCGCCGTTCTCCGAGCGTGAAAGAATGATATCGCCGCTGTCCACCGAACCGTCTTCCCATGTGATGTACAGCGTGTCGTTCGATGTGGCAAGCTGGCTGCCCCTCTGCGCGCCCGCCGATTCACTATTCACGCGGGTTGCGGGCGTGAAGCTGGTTCCGTTATTTGATGAATAGGAAAACATGACCTCCAGATTTCCATCTATTCTTTCGGACCATGCCATGAAAATTCTGCCGTCAATGGATGCTCCCAGGCTGATGGATTCCTTGGTATTTGTGTTGCCCCGCACGATTGTCGGAACTGGTGTCAATTGCACGGCATCGGCCCCCGGGGGGATGCTCACGAATGCCATTATCGAGCTGGACAGTAGCAATGCCGATATCAGAAGAGCATGGGTCTTGTTCATAATGATTCACCTTGGTACTGAATGTAACCTGTATATATTATAACTTTTCTCCTGTAAGTGTTCAGTGAAATGAAGCAATAACGATTGTAGATTTTAGATTTTCGATTGTAGATTTACGACGGATTGACGACGTTGCATATTCCCTGCAAAGATCTAAAATCTAAGTTGTAAACTACCAGCCCCTAAAGTGGCTGGCGTTTGTTGCCAGGGCTGGAAGTTTACCTAGGGGCCATGCACCTGATTATCAAAGCCGATTAGCTTTGATTTCAGATGTTGATATATGTACGGTGCATGGCGGTCTATTTTTTTGTTTAT
>VMTD01000093.1 GCA_013791785.1 Methanobacteriota archaeon | reverse complement strand
GCGAGGCATCACGGGTCGCTGGCGGCGATGCGACATTGGTTGCGCTCCAGGGTCTTCACTACAAACATAAACGACTGGCGGGCTACTATTTCTTATAAATATTTTTGCGATGACCAACTTTAACTACAAGAACTCGCAACTGTTTTCCCTGAATATCCAGAATGACTCGATAATCGCCAACTGTCATTTTATAATAAGGAGAATTCACTAAGCGACTTACCCAGCGGGAAGGATCATTCTCTAATTTATCAACCGCTTCATAAATCCTTTTGACGATAGAGCGATCCAACTTATTCATTTGTTTCAGAACAGAATCTGGCCAAACAATTTCGAATTTCACTATAATCCCAGAGCCTTTTTAGCTTCGGCATGTGTTTTATAGTTGCCAGATTCAAAGTCTTTTATAGCCATCTGGATTTCCTTTTTAGTTTCTTCGTTTAACTCCTGTAAATCCTCAATCAAGCGTTCCAGAACGTCATTATAAGTTTCTCTTGTATGAATCTTTAAGTTGGCCAGTACGTCGCGTACATTTTCATCAATCTGAATTGTTGTAGTCATGATATATACATAGTACGCACAACTATTTATATTTTGTTATATCCCGCTATAGCTCAATATAAGACACCCGCCAGTCTACGGAAAAACCGTTCACCCCCAAGTGAATGCGAAAGGTGCTGTAAATACCTTTCGACTCTGCTCCCCGTCCCTCCATTCTTCGAGATTGCTCACCGGGCGATGGGAATATGTTTCGGTTCGCAACCGTGCGCTTTTCTGGCCAAGCGGCGTTGAAAGGACGAAAAGCTCCGGCGGGGCATCACGGGGGGCCTTGCGTCGATGGGTTATCGTCCACGGCCCTGCTACGCTACGGAGTGCCCTACGAAATAACGACGGGGATGGCCACGACTCCCGCCCTTCCGCTCCTCCGCTGGCCCTTGGCTGCGCCAACCCCCTGCTCGGAGCGGATTATTTTGCACAATCTATTGTTTTTGCCA
Source organism: Methanobacteriota archaeon (assembly GCA_013791785.1). Lineage (GTDB taxonomy): Archaea > Thermoplasmatota > Thermoplasmata > SG8-5 > SG8-5 > UBA147. Next base: position 1,899 of record VMTD01000093.1, on the reverse strand, counting down.
ATAAAATGGAAACCTGGATATAATGCAATATCTCCTCATTGTTTTCTGGTTTTCCACTGAGTTCTATATCCATTCTTCTATTTCTTTTAATACTTATAGAATCAGGATGTAAAATGTTCAATGTTCTTATCACATCTGGGTTAGTTTTATCAATGGTGGATGGAAATAATTTATTAGGGTGGGTAATCGTAATAAATATTTTCCAAAGACTTTCATTCTTTTTTCCTGAGAACTTCTGGGCAGATTTATATGTGATTTCAAAACCTGCCATATTTCCTTTTAGATAAGGCCCAAGCAAACCAAATTTTGATTTGAACATTGTTGTTTTTTGAATTTCTCTATACATCCTCCAATGGACAAATTCCCTGTAAATTCCATGAATAAAAATAACAATAAAAAGTATTATTACAACCCAGCACATTGCAGACAAACAAATCGACATGAGATCACCTATTCATACAGATGTGCCACATTATAAGTTTCTGAATCATTGAAGTCATTGTTATAATATAAACCAACATAATATGTTATTTTTGTTGATTCATATACCGTAATTTGATCTTTAAATTCAGGTAATTCAATATAGAATTCAACAATTTCTCCTGGATTAATTTCCGTCACATTAATGTTTGTAATAACATCTTTCAAAGAATAATGGTATTCTCTATCGAATACAACTCCACCGACATTAAATTGAATACTCGATATTGGTATCACTTTATTATCTTCGGCCACATTTCTAATACTGCCTTTAATTCCAATTGGCACATCATATAGTGCATTATCTTCAACAATTCCAGAATAGATAACATTTTGTGGTGGATCTCTGTATGGGAAAACGATAATTTTCACAGCTGCCAGTATTATAATTATGATTATCGCTAAAATAATCATATTTCTTAATGTGAATTTTGGACTTTCTTGTTTTGGAACTGGCTTGAAGGTTATCTCTCTTTTTTCAATGGGCTTCTCTTCAACTTTTGTTCCGCACGCTGGACAAATATCTGCACCTTGTAAATCCGCAGCACAACGTCTACAATATCTCATTATCTCAACTCCTGGCCATCCCTCTTCCTACGTATCTAATCGGGCACTCCTCCGCTACGCCAAGTGAATGCGAAAGGTGCTGTAAATACCTTTCGACCCTGCTCCCCGTCCCTCCATTCTTCAGGATTGCTCACCGGGCGCTGGGAATATGTTTCGGTTCGCAACCGTGCGCTTTTCTGGCAGTGCGGCGCTGGAAAGACGAAAAGCTCCGGCGAGGCATCACGGGTCGCTGGCGGCGGTTGGAGGATGGTTGCGCTCCAGGTGGTTCGCTAAGTTTGTTTTCAGAGTTGAGCGTAGTTGATTTCTAATTAGATCTAAGCGATTTCTGTCTGTAATATTCCTCAAGAAAGCAGCTGACTAAATATGGTATAAAAATCAATGCTGGCATGTATATAAATAAATAATTCACATCCGCATCATAATTTTGTGTTATAACTATTGACTCTTCTTGGATATCGAAACTTTCTTGCCAATGCCAATTATTTATAATAGCAACATACATTGGTTTTTCAGTGGAACTATAGTAAGCATTAGTAGGATAATAACAATCGATACCAGAATAATCCATTGCATATGTCGTTATTTTTACAGGATATGGCACAATAATGGTTAGCACAATGAATATCACAATAGTAACTAAAATCTTTGATGTATTTGGTTTAATGAATTTCCGAAATCTGCTCAACTCTTTTTCTTCCAGCCACTCACCACCCAAGTGAATGCACAGGCGTCTATATAAATCCTGCGCCGTGGTCGCTGGATTTGAATCGCCTGTGTTGTGTCTCCCCGTCCTTCCATTCTTCAGGATTGCTCACCGGGCGTTGGGAATACGTTTCGGTTCGCAACCGTGCG
>VMTD01000123.1 GCA_013791785.1 Methanobacteriota archaeon | reverse complement strand
ATTCATCTCAGCCCTGAAGGACTGAGCGTTCTCGGCATTTGTGCAGTAAATTTTGGACATTTCTATCAAAGTGGGCATATATCGGTATCGCTAGGAATCTGAACGTCCCAGGTTTACAACGCCAGTTTTTTAAAGGTCGGCAGTTTACGGGGCAACAATGAAAGGCGACTCCGTTCGGCAGCCAATAGTTTCGGTCCTCGGGCATGTGGACCACGGTAAAACATCATTTCTGGATTACATCAGGGGCTCGACAGTCGTTTCCAGGGAGGCAGGCGCCATCACCCAGCATATCGGGGCGACCGAAGTCCCGGTGGAGGCCATATACAAGATCTGCGGCCCGCTTCTCAAAGGAGGAAAACTTTCCATTCCAGGCCTGCTGTTCATAGATACGCCGGGCCATCATTCATTCACCACCCTGAGATCGAGAGGCGGAAACCTCGCGGACATGGCCATACTGGTCATAGACATCAATGAGGGACTCAAGCCTCAGACCATCGAATCCATAAACATACTCAAGCGTGCAAAAACGCCGTTCATTGTCGCACTCAACAAGATAGATTTGATATACAGCTGGCGGGCTCACAGGAACGAATCCTTTCTATCCACCATGGGCAAGCAGAATGAGCAGGTCCAGCAGCTTCTGGAAGAGAAAATATACAATATTGTCGGAAAGCTTTACGACATCGGTTTTTCAGCTGACCGCTATGACAGGATTTCCAATTTCCAGAAGAACATCGCCCTGGTACCGATAAGCGCCAAGACCGGCGAGGGAATTGCCGACATAATGATGATACTGGTGGGCCTGGCACAGAAATTCCTGGAAGAGAAACTCTGGACCGACGAGACAGGCCCGGGGGAAGGTACTGTCCTCGAAATCAAGGAAGAGAAGGGTCTTGGACCGACAATGGATTTTATTCTTTACAAGGGCAGCATCCGTCGAGGCGATACAATAGTTCTGGAGGCAAAGAACCAGCCCAGGATAACAAAGGTCAAGGCCATACTCAAGCCGAAGCCCCTGGACGAGATAAGGGACCCCAGGGAGAAATTCGATTCCGTTGAATTCGTCACGGCCGCGGCAGGCGTTAAAATAGTCGCCCAGAACATCGAGGATGTTATTGCCGGTGGGGTGCTGCGGGTCGTGAGGGCCGAGGATGATATCCAGGACGTCATAGACCAGGTTTGCACCGAGAGCAAGATCTGCGTCGAGACCTGCGAGGGCGGAATCGTCGTCAAGGCGGACGCTATCGGTTCACTGGAAGGGCTAGCGTTCGAGGCGAAGGCCAAGAACATACTAATCAGCAAGGCCGAAGTCGGAGATATCTCTCGCCGGGACGTGGTCGAGGCATCGGCCTGCACGGACCCCACCAGGCGGATAATCCTGGGATTCAATGTGAAGATTCTTCCGGATGCAAAGGAAGCGCTTATCGAACACGACATCAAGATAATCCAGAGCGACATCGTGTACAGGATAATCGATGAATACGAAGAATGGCTTGCCGAAAAGAAAAAGGAGATGGAAGCTGGCAGCCGCAAGGAAATCGTCTATCCGGGGAAAGCGGTCATACTCCCGGACTGCATCTTCAGGGTGAGCAAGCCCGCGATAGTCGGCGTGCGGATACTCGCCGGAAGACTGCGCGTGGGCCAGCACCTCATCCGCGAGGACGGAAAAGAGGTCGGCAAGATAAAGAGCATCCGGGACAAGAAGGAATCCCTCAAGGAAGCGATAATGGGCCAGGAAGTGGCCATCTCCATTGACGGAGCAACGGCCGGCCGTCAGATTGACGTTGATACCGTCCTTTACGTGGACATCCCGGGGGCGCACTGCAAGGAACTCACTGAGATGGGGACACTGTCCTACGATGATAAGGACGTTTTAGACCAAGTATGTAAAATAAAAAGAAAGGACGACAAATTCTGGGGCATGTGAAATGAGGCAGGCCGTTGAGCCTGACGAATTAGAATATTTCGTCTGGTCGAACGAAATCGTCACTCTAATCTATTGAACAGGCACAAGTTGAATGCAATTCTCGTCGATTTTCGATTGTAGATTTTAGATTTTAGATTTACGACGTGCGGTGAATGCAGCTTTCATCATGTTGAAAACGGCGCATTCGCCAATGATGCGGAAACATCGTGGGAATCCGCCATGCATCGTGAAATAAACAAACATATGAAATCAAAGCAAATTAGCTTTGATAAATCAGATGCATGGCTTATGGAGGTAAACATCCAGCCCCGCAATAAATATTAGCAACTTAGGGGCTGGTAGTTTATTGCTAAATCCAGCATCATAAAATT
>VMTD01000139.1 GCA_013791785.1 Methanobacteriota archaeon | reverse complement strand
GAAGCACCAGCGTAAGCGCTGGAAAAAAGCAGCATCATAGGAAAAATCGCGAAAGTCGGAAGCGAAATCAGGATGAAAAGAGGTCATGCCGATGGAAATTGCTTTGTTTTAGAGTATGGAATGAGATTCGGGGACAGGCTCATAAGTAGCATTATCGAGTGTGTTGTTATTGCTCCACACGACTCCCGGGCCAATGAATCCCCAGTCGATGCCAATGTGCTTCATGTATACTGCATATTCGGGTTTATATAGCGTAGAAGTGTTGATATAATTGCCCAATGGGTCAGTTAGACCCCCACTGTTTGGAACACCATTTGTGTCAATATACATGCCATAACTTACATTATATGCCCTTGGCAATGAACAAATATTAAAGCCAAAGTACCAGTAATTTTCATCGGATGTGACATAAAGAGATGTTAAATCGAGTTCGCCCCAGCTAATGTCGCTACCAGCATCTAATGACCTAAATTCATTTGTTTGCGAGATTGGATATATGGACTCAGATAAGCCGTGCAAATTACGCTCTGACCAAAAATCATTCACGCCATCGATGATTGGCGTGTGATAAACATGCAAATCTGTAGAACTACTATTCACATACCAGGAATTAGTTGGTGAATTTGTTCCTCGTTCAAGGCCGTTTGTCAAATATGATATCATGGATGAGTCATCGAAAGCAATGGGATAATTGAAGTATGGTGAGGAAATATTCTCATCAATGGCGTGCCTTCCTGCGAGTTCAAAGTGGCCTAGATCTGTACCCTGTGAGATAGTTGCCACATTTATGCCCTTCCCAGTGAAGCCATTTTCCCAGGCTTTCTCTGCACCATGGTAATAAGTCGGCCCTTGGTAATCAATCTCATTCTCAATTGAGGCATCCGGCATCAAAGATTGAATTTTGCTGACAACAACCTCTTGGTCATCAAATTTTTCATTAATTGGTTCTTCATAATCATAAATTCCTAAAACAGAGGGTAATTTCTCAATATCTGCCAAAATATATGTGGGAACCTCAAGAATCGGGAACGCAATGCCTCTCGATATTGTGGAACTGTCGCCCACCAGCCCATTGTAATCATAATCAATTAAAAAGAACGCTAATTCATTTATATCATTTGTTGCAACAATGACTTTGGACATATCCTTTTTTTGGAATGATTCATCATTACATTGACCTGAGATAACTGGCCCAACTGGGGTTGTGTAATTCTCCACAGGATTAGCATTATCGATTTGACTGTTTTCAGTAAGGGGATTGTCAAAATCAGAATGGCTCATAGCTGGTTGTGTTGCTGTAAAAACCAATAGCAACATTATCAATATACTTTTCTGTGTATTAGATATAATAAACATTTTTAATCCTCCACTAGTGCCTTATTATACTAAATAAGACAAACACTATTATACATTGTACAGTATATAATCTTTGTGAAATTTTGTAAGAGTTCAGTCTTCTGATGTTTCCTCGTGAAATTGTAAATTTGTTAATTGTGGCTGGCAGAATGCCCAACCGTATTTTAGATTTTAGATATTTGCTAGCAGAATGTCGCCCGTCGTATATCTAAAATCTAAAATCCCTAAATCTACAATTGTCACTCCTTCATTTCACTGAATATTCCCCGGGTGAGTGAAAGTAAATTATACCGAGAAGGGGATTAGCCCGGGATGAATTTCATAACAGCCACGCTCAAGGCTCTTGCGCTCCGGGGTGCATCCAACCGTTACGTACCTGTTTCAACTAGGGGGCTGGGCAGGGGGTTGGGCGTGAGCCAGCAAACCGCCTCCAACCGCCTAATCGCCATGGAAGCTTCCGGTCTCATTTCCAGAAGGCGGGGAGTCCACGGTCAGGATGTGATGATATCGAAAGACGGCATGGAACTTTTGAGGCGGGAGTTCGCCGATTACCAACGTATCTTCACGGAACCGGGGGCAATCAAGCTCAGCGGAACAGTGGCCAGCGGGCTGGGGGAAGGCCAGTACTACCTCAACAAACCGGGTTATCACACCCAGATACTGGAGAAATTGGGATTCACACCCTTCAACGGAACGCTCAACATCAGGGTCTCGGAGTCCGAGATGGCCAAGCTTTCCATCGTCCCGCCGGAGTCCAGGATCAGAATCGACAGCTTCCGGGCCGACGGCAGAACATACGGTGAGGCGGAGTGCATCCCGGTAAAAATTAACGATATTTCATGTGCAATTATCATGCCAAAACGGTCCCATCACACCGGGGTTCTTGAAATCATATCTGCAAATCATCTTCGTCAAGAATTGTGTCTCAAGGACGGGGACACAATTTCTGTAATATTAGAAAGACGATTTTAATCATTCCCACATTAAATCAGGATGAAGAATTTTCCTCATCTTCCTTGGTCATGTGACTGTGTTCCACAATATCTATGCCCCTCTTTATCGCGTGTTCTTCGAAACCCAGATTCCGCAGCACATGCCACGCCATCCTCTTTCCTGCGACCTCCTCGGAAATTATCACATCGTTGGCATGCTCGGCAATGGCTTTACTGCACAAATGCCGAGAACGCTCAGTCCTTCAGGGCTGAGATGAATCGGCATAAGCAGTAAAAACGTGGTAAGCCACCATGCACCATGCATATGCTGGCATATGGCCCCCTAGGTAAACTTCCAGCCCTGGCAACAAATGCCAGCCACTTTAAGGGCTGGCAGTTTACGAATAAAAATGCGTTCAAATTGATAATAAATATGCACAAATTCTTGAATCCGTGTTATGGAAATTGAATGTGGTCATGATTTCTCCGACACATTCAAAATAATACTTTCGCTCACCCTCAATCAGGGCATATATACTGCCGCTGCATAATGGAGAGTGTCGCCGAGCTACCGTTGCCGGCGGCGGAACAAACAAACGGAGGTGAAGTTTTGAAACCGACGTCACACAGATGTGGCTTCATTCAGGAATCACCTGCTTTCAAAAAGCAAAAAATAACCAAAAGGAGGTGAAAAACAATGACCACAAAATCGCAGCTGGTAGGCTATGTGCGGAAGAGCAAGAGCGGCGGTGCCCTGAATATGAGCATCGATGCGGATGCATTCGCAAAGGCGGAGAAATTCGCTTGCAAGGACGGAAGACAATTCGTGAGGCTCATAGCCAACGCTGATAAGGTCGGCCAGATACTGGAAGGGGCGCGTGAAGTTACGAGCTTATGCCAGCTGGTTGACCACGAATAGATTCTCATATAAAACGAATCTATGCTTAATGGAACGGCTGAATGGCCGTTCCAAATTTTAATTTTTCATCTGCTTGTTCATTGAGAGGGTACTGTCCACCATAAACTTCACCGCAACACCCAGATTGCCAAAGACTGCAAACAGGCACCGGTCATCCCGACCATGCCCCGTCTGAGCGGAGCGAAGGGCGGGGTTAGCTTAAACCGGCGACCAAATCGGCCAAGGAGCTACGGCATCTGGTCGGCTCCCAAAGCACGTTTCCTCAGGTTATATGGTCATAAGGCGCGCGGCTGTCATCAAAATGTCGGTTAGATGGGGTGCCGTTGTCACCCCGCCCTTACAGGCGAGGTTTCCCAAAATAGGGTGCTAACAAACTGTTTTTTTGCCAATAATATGCTGTCACCCATACAGCCAATAAATTGTAACCCCGCCCTCACAGGCGGGGCATGCTGTTGATAGCAGTTGTATTAATGCTCCTATTTGTTCGTGAAAAACGCCACAATCCCGCCCCCGTCTGCGGAATCCAGCTTCACAAATCCGAACCTCTCGAACTGAGCTACCTTTCCAATGTAATCCAGTGCTGCCTTTTCCGCAATTCCGGCTATGCTTGTGCCGTCTGGCATGTGAACAGTTGTTTCAACGGAGTTCGGCCCGACCCAATGCACGATTTTGGCACCTTTTTTAAGGACATTCAAATCGTTCCCGACGTACCTCAGTTCATGCTCATCCACAATTTCTACATTGCCCAGGTCCTTGAGCCTCAGAATTTTGCCGGGTTCCAGGCCTTCCGCGTCCTCGGCAGTGAGGAACACCCTCATGTCGCCTTCCAGAACCACCTCCCGGGTTCCCATATCCGGCAATCCGGGGTGGAGCAGTGCGCTGGATTGCAACCTGTCAATACCGATTATTCGTTTCTCCACCGGGTCCCTGACGAAGAACAGTCTCACTGCATCCGCGTCGATGATGTCCCTGTTCATGGCGTAGAGGTTCTCCCAGGAGAAACGGATGTCGACGGCTTTCGTGCCAACGTCCTTCCAGTACTGGCGTATTGCCCCGGGTGCGATTCCACGTCTCGCCAGCGCAGCAACAGTGCCGAGACGGCAGTCATCCCAACCGGAATATTCTCCGTTGGCGATTGCGGCCTTTATCTGGCGGGTGCTGAGAACCGTGTCCTCAATCGACACCCAGCCATAATGCAGGAACACGGGCTTCTTCCAGTCCATGTGGTCATAGACATATTCCTGGCGTATGGTGTTGTTGAGATGGTCCTTTCCCCTGAGAACATGGGTCATGCCCATGAGGTGATCGTCAATCGCGACGGAAAAATTGTACAGCGGGTATATCTTGTATTTCGTGCCGGTGAGCGGGTGCGGCTCCTCCACCTGGCGCATTGCGACGAAGTCTCTAACTGCCGGGTTGGGGTGATTGATATCGGTCTTGACCACCATGGAAATCTCGTGGGGTTGGAATTCATGGGCCAGCATGCGTTTCCAAATCCCGACATTGACTTCCGGGTCGGTGTTGCGGTGGGGGCATTCCCGGGATTCGTCCTTCATCTTGCGCCATCCCTCGGATTCGCAGGAGCACATGTAACCGTGACCGGCAGCCAGTATCTTCTCTGCATACTCGTAATAAATCTCAAATCTGGAACTCTGGTTCACAACTTCGTGATATTTCACTTCCAGCCAGTCCAGGTCCTGGCATATCATTTCGTAGGCTTCCGGATAAACTGTCGGGGGGTTCGTGTCCTCCATTCTGACAATGAGCTTTCCGCCGTATCTCTTCACATACTCGTCATTCAGAATTGCCATCCTGGTGTGGCCGATGTGCAGCGGTCCCGAGGGATTAGGGGCCAGACGCATTACAACGCCGTTCTCTGCGTTCTCCAAGGCAGGCAGTTCCCTGATAATTTCCTTTTTTTCCTTGACAAGAAGTTCCGGTGCCAGCTTCTCCAGTTCGGCCTTCTGGGCTGCCAGGTCCATTTTGTTAACCTCGGATATGGCCGTTCTGGCCACTTCAGAGACCTCCCTGGCCTTTGATTTCATCTCCGGCATCTCGTTCATTATCCGGCCTATGACCGGTCCGGGGCTGGCCTTTCCCTGATACTCCAGCGCGTTCTGGAGCGCGAATTTTCTGGCCAAGGTCTCGAGGTCTGACATCAGTCTTGCATGGGCATGAAATATTTAACAATTGAGTACGAATGTAAGTGGTCAGCCTTCAAACGTTATTATTCAGCAAATAACAGATGTGATTATCTTACTGACTGTTGTAATCAACTCCTGCATCAGTTAAATCAAAAATCCATAATCTATTGGGGGGTGCTATCTGTCGTAAAAGAGGAGAACTTTGTGATACTGGCCACTTACCGTTGTAAGAGGCTTCACATCAGTGGCCTCTTACGTACGGATTTTTTCACCCGCCGTATTTCTTGATAATCTTCTTCGCCAACTCATCTTCACCCATGCCCCTGAGAATGTCCGCGCACTCTGAAATCCATGATCCCTTGCTCTTGACAAGGCCCTTTTTCTCAAGTATGGACAGAGCTTTCTCCATTGTGGCGATCGCTTCCTTCTTCCTTCCGTTTCCGGCACTTGCCGTGCAGAGATTGAACATTGCCGCGGCCTGCATCAGCGGGTCTCCCAGACCCGAAAAGATATCGATAGCCAGATGGGACAGTTTCACCGAACGTTTGAACTCCTTTTTGCGATTGAGCAGGTCTGTGAGATTCACAAGCCCGTGTGCCCGGAACCTGTTCAGCCCTGCCTCTTCTGCCATTTTCACTGCCATTTCGAGGGTTTCGGCCGCCTCATCATACATTTCGAGTGACCGCATGACCATGCCCATGTTGATTCTGCATCTGATGAGATCTGGAAGACTGTCTTTTTCGGAGAACAGGGCCATAGCACTCTTTAGGTTATCCAGCGCTTCCCGGTGCTTGCCGGAGGCTGACATTATCATTGCATTTTCCATCAGACACTGGCCTCTCATCACCCCGTTCCCTGTCTTTTCCGCCGTGGCTATGGCTTTCTCACAGGCTTCAAGCGCTTCCCTGTTCTGCCCCAATCTTCTGAGTGTGCTGGCCCTGGCATAATACACCCGGGCACGGACTTCCTGTTTCATGCGATTTTTTGGAATGGAATCCAGAACTTTGAGCGCTGCCTTCGGGTCGCCGGTCTTGCTCAATATGTTGGCATGGATGATGCCTGCCATGATAGCTTCCTGGGTTTCCGGTGATTCTTTCAAAATCTCCCGGGCAACCTTTTCCGCCCTGTCCCATTTCCCGGCGTGGTCGAAGATGCGGGTCGCCAGTAATTTCACCTGCGGTTTTTCCTCTTTCTCCCAGAGAACCAGCTCCATGGCATCTGCCAGTTCCTCGGGGTTGCCGGTTGAGAGCAGTTCCTCCCCTTTCTCGAGCATCAGGTTCCTTGCCTTGTCCATACTGTCCCCATGAATCAGGTGATGTAAAATTTCATGGGTTCCGGTTTCGGTCTTTTCGTAAAATTCTGCAGCCATCAAGTGCAGTTCCTTCAGCATGCGTTTTCCAGTTGCAGCCAGCATGATGGACGATATGGCCGAGTGAAGGAGATAACCGCCTCCGGGCTGAGGCTCGAAAACCAGGTTGTGCCTTATCTGGTCCGCCGCCTTGAATCCCCCAAGTTCCAGGTCATCCGGCAGAAAAGGTTTCCTGATGACGGAAACGAATCTGCACATCTTCGACAGTTCCGTGTCCTTTCCCAGGACCTCGTCCTCCACGTAACCGGCCAGGGTGGTCGCCCCCACGCCGGAAGCCAGCAATTTCAGGGTGAGCGGATGTCCGCCCGCCATTTTCAGATATTCCTTGTTATTTCCGTTGTCTGAACCCAGTAACTTCCCCGCCGCCTCCGGTTCCATTGGGCCCAGGGATACTTCTCTGACAGTTCTGTCCAGTGCCAGGTTCTTCAGGGAATAGAAATCCCCCCTCTTGCTCGATGCAATTATTAAACCTGAACCCGAGCCGTTAACCATTTCTGTCAACATGGATAACAAAGGCATCAGTGTGCAAGGGGCCTGCTCGTAATCATCAATAATCACCACTAATTTTTTCCCAGAAAACGCGCACTTTGCCATATATCCAGCTTCCGAAAGGTCGAACAGTATCGGATTTGCCATGAATCTGCGCAAATGCGGATACCCATTATCATCCAGGAAATCCCCCATGTCTGTCAGTATCGAAACGGCAGAGTCGTAGGAATAAAGCTTTCTGTACATCACCGCACTGCCGGGTTCAAGGGAACCGGCAAGTTGGGCCAGCATGGTAGTTTTTCCCATCCCCGGAATCCCCAGCAGGATGACGGTGTTGGTTTTATCATCCGCAAGCATGGAAATAAGCGTTTTCATTTCTCTTCTCGGCTGAAAATCATCCGGTTTCGGTGGAAGATACTTCATCCGGGGTTCCGGTTGTTCTGCGCCCTCTTGTTGGGACACGACCAGTATTCCGCCGGAGGCCAGTACCCTGTCAACGGCCATGATTTTTGACAGATTGAAAATCGCTCTGAGGTACTCGGCCGCCCCGTTTCCGGTGACAAACCTGGAAATTTCGTTTTCCACAATTTCGATATTCAGTGACTCTAGGTAATTGTTTATCTCCGAGAACTTGGCCAGTCCCGTGGGCGTGAGAAGGTATGTTTTTCGCCTGGACTTGGCCCCCTTCACATGGGCGTTCCTCTCCATGACCAGGCCGGCCTCCTTCATGCGGTTGAGCTCAAGTGTAATGTGTGCCCTGGATTTTCCGGTAGCTGTCGAAATTCCGGACTGACACATATCCTCCGGGCATTCGAACTCCTCCGCAAACCGGCCGAATCCGAATAGATGTACAATTATCCTGTCCCCCACTGTGAGTGCTCTCTCTCCCATTGCCAGGACATATGGTATACGGATACTTATAAATTCACATTGACGTCTTGTTTGTTGACATTTACCGTTTCCCGGGACAACATCTTAATACCCCTTTCTCTATTATTATCCGTCCGGCATGACCGGGCTCGGGTGAGCCCTTGGATGGCAAAGGTTTTATAGAAAGCATCGAGAAGGAGCTGGTACCAATTTCACCAATAATCAGCTATGCCATAAAAAAACAACTGGCCGATATAAGAACCACGCCGTCCGACCTGAACCCGGCAGATGCCATGATGTTCATAGAAAATATGACCGATGCCCTGGAACTGTTCATGGGCAGGGCCGATGCCCAGAAAAAACGAAAGTTCATGATGAGCCTCTTGAGAAAGCACGCCCCCGAATATTTCGAGAACCAATCCCTGATATGAGGCCTGGAAATGGTAACAATAATTATTGTGGGAATGCCAGGTGTGGGCAAGGACGTGTTCGTGCAGTCCGCCCTTGAGATAGGGTTCAGCAAGATAAGCATGGGTGATGTTGTAAGGCAATATGCCGCAGATATGGGCCTGGGTGCCAGCGATTCATCCATCGGCGGCTTTGCAACCTCCCAGAGAAAGGAACACGGCGCGGCAATATGGGCCCAGAGAACCCTTGATGCAATGCCCAAGGGTGACGTCATAATAGACGGTTCCAGAAGTCTGGATGAAATCGCCAGTTTCAGGGAGTCCCTGGGTAGCGGGGTCAAGGTTCTGGCCATCACCGCCCCGCTGGAAATTCGGTTCCGGCGGCTGGTCCAAAGAGGCCGGCAGGACGATCCTTCAAGCCTGGAAGATTTCGAGAGAAGGGACAGAAGAGAACTTTCATGGGGTCTGGGCGACGCCATAGAGCGTGCCGACATGGTCCTGGATAACTCGGGCGGTATTGAGGAATTCAGGCAGCACTGTGAGGCCGTGCTGAGAAGCATTATGGAGAACACGCCTCTCTTTGATTGAATTCCGCACAGGAAAAGTATTATAATGAATTCCGTGGTTGCCCTTGCCCCGCGATATAATAAAGGAGTGAGTGAGATGACTAGACAGAGCGTTCAGGAAATCAAGGCCAAGGACATAATGGCTCGCAACCTAATCACCGTGGAACCGCACGAGGATGTATCTTCTGCCATCAGCAAGATGCAGCAGCACGACATAAACGAAGTCCCGGTAATCACCGAGGACGGCAAGATACTTGGATTGGTCAATTACGAGACTCTCCTGAAGAGACGGAGCATACCCATGAGCACCAAGGTGGAGAATGTTATGGCCTTCCCCCCAAGGGTGAATGAAGAGATGCCAGTCATCGAAATTGCAGAAACAATGCTATCATCCGGTTACAGGGCTGTCCCGGTCACCGAGAAAGAATACATTGTCGGCATAGTTTCAAGAACGGACCTTGTGGGCATCATTCCCGAACTGAATATTCTTAAGGAGATCGAAGTCAGTGAGATAATGACAGAATCCCCCCATTTCATAAACGAGAAAGACACGCTGGAGCAGGCGAGAAGCATTATGTACCGCCTGGATGTGAGGGCCATGCCGGTCATCGACAGCAAGGGCGAACTCACCGGTGTTCTGGGTTTGAAGGACCTGGCGAAGGGAACCGGCGGCAAGGGCAGGAAGCGCAAGACCAATGATTTCACTGCCGGTAAGGGCAACGTGGAAATGGGCGTCCAGGTGAAGAGCGTGATGAAAACGCCAGCAATCACCATCGGCAAGGAGGCGAAAATCTCCGAAGCTGTAAAACTCATGCAGAAAAATACAATATCCACAATAATTGTGATAGAGGGAAACACCCCAATCGGAATAGTAACACAGTACGACCTCATAGAACTCATAGCCAGTTTCAAGAGTGAGGAACAGGTCTTTGTCCAGATATCCGGACTTCACGAGGCTGAACCGGAAGCCTATGATATGATGTACGACCTCATACAGAAGTCCATCAAGAGAATGGCCAAGATGGTAACTCCAAAGGTTTTCTCGATTCATGTGACAAGGTATGACGCGGGGAATGCCCACAACACCGGCAACATCACCGTTCGAGGAAGGCTGACCACCGAGCATGAATTGTACTATTCAACCACCAACGAGTGGGACCTGGCACTGGCCCTCAGCGCTTTGCTCTCTCACATGGAGAAATCCATCCGCAAGGACATCGAGAAGAAAAAGACAGCCTCAAAAAAGAAATGAGCTGGGCATTTTCTGAACAGCATGCCCCGCCTGTGAGGACGGGGTTCCATTAGGCAAACATTCTGGGTGATACACAGCTTCTGTATGTTGTAAAGCCCCGGGTGTAAGCCCGGGGTGCCAGGTACTCGCCCGGCCAGTTTGTGCCGGGTGAAACACATTGCTGCATAAATGCCGAGAATGCTCAGTCCTTTAGCGCTGAGATGAATCGGCATAAGCAGTAAACGGGAAAGGCCGTTGCATGCCGTACTTATTCAACCAAAGTAAATCGAAGTCATTCGGCTTCGATTGTTCAGGCATGTAACTTATTATGGTAAACTTCCAGCCCCGAATCATTTAATCGCGATTATGGGCGGTAACGCCAGCCACTTTAGGGGCTGGTAGTTTACGCGGATCTTGCACGGAAGCGTCTCCTCATCCTTTGCGTTGCATTATGATAACGAACCGTCGTCAGGTCCCCCTGTCGCCTCTTTCATCATCTTGACACATCTCTCCCTCTGGGCAATGGCCTGTGGATGGTCGCCGGCAATCTTCAGAGCCCGGTCATAGCATTTCATGGCGTCTGCCTGCTTTCCCAGTTTCACCAGGGCGATGCCCCGGTCGCACCATGCATCCACATGCTGGTCATTGAGTTCCAGTACTTTTTCAAGAAGGTCCAGGGCCTTTTGATGGTTCCCCAGCTTGAGAAGGATGTTGGCCTTTCCGTATAACGCTTCAACATGGTTCGGCCTGAGTTCCAAAACCCTTTCAAAATGATCCATGGCCTCCTGGTAATTGCCCCCGACGCCGTTGATTACGCCCGAGATGTACAGGGCATCAACATAGTTCGGCCTGAGCTCCATGGCCTCCTTCAAAAGCGCCAGTCCCTCGGTGTAAAGCCGGGATTTGGCCAGTTCCACCCCCTGCCTGAACAGGGTTTTTGCATCCTCCAGCTTTCCCCTTTCCTCCTGGATGAACCTGCGCGTTTCCTCGATGGCAGGATTGAGAGCAGCCAATTTTTCATAGCATTCTATGGCCTCTTCGTACCTCCCCAGCTTGTTCAGGGCGGTGCTCTTGGAGCGCCATGCGTCCTCATTGGCAGGGTTAATCTCTATCACCCTGTCGAAGCAGGCAATGGCTTCCGAATATTTTTTCTGGGTTCCCAGGATGATGCCCTTCACGCTCCATGCATCCGTATAATTTGGCCGCTTGACAGTGACCTCGTCCATGATTCCGAATGCCTTCTCGTACTCTCCCTTGGCTGCCAGTATCATTCCCCGACTGAACATGGGCCCCACCCATTCCGGCTTCAGGCGGATTGCCGCATCGAATGATTTCAGTGCCTCGTCAAATTTTTCAATCCTGGAGAGAAGAATTCCTCTTGTCATGTGTGTGACAACGTCACCAGGAACGATGGCCAAACGTTGGTCCAGTGCCGCCAATGCACTGGCATAATCGCCCATTGTGGCCATCTTGAGGGCGCTGTTTCTCAGGGTGGCGCTGTCCGCGGCAAGTCGCATTTCGGAGGGTTTCGGGGAGTTGCCAGTAATTTCGAGAAGTGGTTGCCCCCTTGCAGCCGGACCAAAGACCACACCGCTGGACGGGAGATTGACCAAGGGTATTGGTCTCACTCTCCTGTCCTTCATGGAAGTGAGCAATATCTTCCTTTCCATCCAGGCATCGGAATTTGTTGGATTCAGTTCGATGGAAGTGTCGAAGCAGTACAGTGCCTCCTGGTCCCTGGTTCCCAGCATGGAGAGCGCTTTTCCTTTCTGGAACCATGCATCCGCGAATTGCGGTTTCAGCTCCACCGCTCTTGTGAGGGATTTTATGGCATCGTCCACATCCTCGTTCATCAGTTCGGCCTTGCCCCTGTTGAACCATGCAATCTCATAGCTCCCGTCCGCCTCCAGGGCCTTTTTGTAACAATCAATTGCTTCCCGGATTGGCGCCCCCATCCTTACCAGGGTGTTGCCCCTGTTGTTCCAGCTTACCGGGCTGTTGTCAACGTCTATTGCCCTGTCATGGCTCTCCAATGCTTCTGAATACCGCTTCAGCTGGGTAAGCGCCAGACCCCTGCCGCTGTGGGCTATCGCCAGGTTCGTATCGTTTTCCAGGGCACCGTCAAAGCTCTTCACGGCTTTTGACCACATACCCATCTTCAGGAAAGCGGAACCCAGGCTGGCCTGGACCCTGGCATTCTTCGGTTCGACGTAAAGCGCCTGTTCATAGTATTCAACAGATTCGTCAAACTTTCCAACTATGTACTTGGCGTCGCCGGCCGTGACCCAGGCATCTATTCTCTGGGCCATGCGTTTCTCCAAAATGAAACTTGCAGAACCCATCAGTGAAATTCCGAAACCGAGGATGCCCACCAGGAAATCCCTGGAACTGTAATTCACCGCCCCGAGTTCGTGAAGCGGCATGAACAACATCAGCATAAGTCCGAACAGCCACAGTGAGTAGTAGCCAGCCAACCGACCCGCTGGGCTTTCCCGTACAACCAGTGCCCCCACTCCGACGGCTGTCAGTATGGTTCCGGCGATGGTGACAATCAAGAAAATCACGTTGTTCGAATTTCCCGTCTCGTATGCCAGCGTGGAATAGGCCACCATCAGGCATCCGGCCATGATAACGGCCATTGCCAGGGCCAGTCCTTTCCTGACTCTGAGATTGTTGAGGAAGAACAGCCACAGGCCGGCAATAGTCATTCCAACCAGACAGACAATGAAAAGCATATTGAAGATGTCCGTAAGGTTCCTGTTCCACCCGCCAGTGCCGATGGAAACAGCCACCATTGCCCCCACCGATACCTCCATCCAGAGAACGGCCCTGCTGATTGATATCTCTCTGGCCCTGGAAAAGGCGGAAGGCTGCCCGGTGCCTGTGTCCCCTGCTGCTTTCATCATCAACAGATCCCCTCAGAAAGCAATATGAATTTGGGGGTTAAAATACTCGCCATGAATTTTCTGTTTCATGGTCAAAGGATGCATCGGAAATCTTTGAGAGTTGCATTCAACGAGACATTGCATCAATATTTTATGCAATCCCGTCTTATCGGTTTCAATGGTTCAGCAGTCTTCGATACTCGAGATAATGGCATCAAAAAACTTCACATTTAGCGCCGAAGTGTTCCCCCCCAGGAACGGCAAGTCGCCGACCATAATCATGGAAAAGCTGGACGCCCTGGGCGGCCTGGGCATGGACTTCATCAGCGTCACCAAGGGCGCCATGGGCAGCATGCGCGGCGGAACTGTTCCCATAGGTTACATGATACCCGACAGATACGGCATGAACGCCCTGGTTCATTTCAGGTGTCGGGACATGAACCGGCGTGAAGTTGAAAATCTCCTGGTGGACCACATGTATTTCGGTACAAGAAATATCCTGGCGATACTGGGCGATCCACTGCCAGGGGAGCCTGCCAATGCTATCAATCCCGAGACTCACCACCGGTATGCCAGCGAACTTGTGAAACAGATATCAGACATGAATTCCGGACTTTATCTCCCAATGAAACAGGGTGGCGGGCCGAGAGGGGGGATGAAGACCGATTTCTGCATCGGAGTGGCATGCTATCCCGAGGCGGAGGACATGGAAAAGGAGCTTTTCGTCATGGGGGAGAAGGTCGCCGCAGGCGCGGACTTCGCCATAACCCAGATGGTGTTCGATGCTGACGATTATGCCGAATACCTTGATGCCCTGCGTTCGAGGGGCATCAAAATTCCTATAATACCGGGCATCAGGCCGGTCTCATGTATGGAACACGTGGAGACTGCGGAGAAGAACTTTGGCGTTACAGTCCCCGAATCCCTGAAAACCCGGTTGAAGTGTTCTGGTGGGGAGGCCGACGCCATTTGCCTGGGTTTCACCCTGGAACTGATACATGATTTGAAGGCCATGGGCGCGCCGGGAGTTCATATGTTCACATTGAACGATACAGAAATCATCCGGAAAATCATGGGTGCATTGTAACAATTCCATCAACGGATTTTTCCACCATGGCCAGGACGTCCATATCTCTCTCCGCATCCAGAATCTTTTCCATATTCGCCGCGGTGCTGGGCTTGGAAGGGACTATTCCGCACGGCCCTGCGCCCTCTATTGAGAGTTCGTAGGTTCCGATATCCCTGGCTATGTGGATTATCTGGTCCTTGTCCATGCCTATCAGCGGCCTTATTATCTGAATGCCGATAGCTTGCTGTTCGACGCCCATGTTGCGAAGCGTTTGGCTGGCAACCTGGCCCATGGAGTCGCCCATGATTATTGCGTTGCAATTTTCCCTCTTGGCCAGTGCTTCCGCGGTTCTCATCATGAACCGCTTGCACAGCACGCATCTGATGTTCGGAATTCTGGATTTTGCAATTTCCGAGAGGTTGGCAGAACCGTGGGGCGCTATGAACGCCGGAACATCCTGGCCAGTTAACTCTCTCAGCCGAAGAACCAGTTTCTCCACGCGGACGTTGGATTCGAAATACGGGGAACCGTCCATGTGCAACGCCACAATCTCCGCGCCAGCCTTGGCCATGACGTATGCCGCCACCGGCGAATCGATTCCGCCGGATAGGAGAACAACAGCTTTCAAGGGCCACCCACCGCGATTTCGCCGGCCTTGATGACAGTATCGACAAGGTTCACACCGAAATGATAGGGGATATGCTCGTAATTCGGCACGTCCAGTATTATTACGTCCGCTTGCTTTCCGACCTCGATGCTGCCGACCTTCCGATGCCTGTTTACGGCATGGGCCGCATTGATAGTTGAGGCGACTATCGCTTCGGATGGCATCATCTTCATCTGATAGCAGGCCATTGAAATAATCAGCTGCATGGATTCCGTCCAGCAATTCGGGTTCAGGTCCGTTGCCAGGGCCAAAGGCATGTCCAATTCTATCATTTTTCTGGCATTGGCATATTCCTTCATCATGAGCGAGTACGGTGTTCCGGGCAGCAGCACGCCGATGACGCCTGACTCGGCCATGTGGCGCATGTCCATCTCCGACGTTTTGACCAGGTGTTCCGCGGACACGGCCATCATCTTTGCGGCAAGGCTTGAACCGCCGATATTTTCAATCTCATCGGCATGGATTTTCAGTCCAAGTCCGTTCGCTTTGGCCGCGGCCAGCATTGTTTCTGCCTCCGCCAGTGTGAATGCGCCTGTCTCGCAGAAAACATCGCAGAATTCGGCCAATTTCCTCTCGGCAATTGTGGGCAACAACCCGATCATGGAGTTTAGAAATTCTTCCCTCTTTCCGTGGAATTCCGTCGGAATAGCGTGGGCGCCCATGAACGTGGAAACTATGCCCATAGGATGCTGTTCTCCGAGCGTTTTCATGACTTCCAGCATCCTTAGTTCGGTTTCTGTGTTGAGACCGTAACCGCTCTTCGCTTCGACTGTGGTCGTGCCGTGAAGCAGCATTGTGTCCAGCCTTTTCATGGCCTGGGCAATGAGAACATCATTGGTGGCCTCTCGGGTTTTCCGAACGCTGCTGAAAATGCCGCCGCCGGCCTGCTGAATCTCCATGTAAGAATGCCCCTTCAACTTCATGCCCAGCTCGTTCTCCCTGGAACCTGCAAATACCGGATGGGTGTGTGGGTCTATGAACCCTGGCATCACGACCTTGCCGGTGCAGTCGATAATCAATTCTGCATCATGGGTGGCGCCATCGTCCGCGCCCACGGCGCTTATCCGGCCGTGTGAAATCCACACGTCCCCGTTCTGGATAATACCCAAATCCCTCATTCCCTCTCCCGTTCTGGGTACGGAATTATCCCCTGTGAGTGTAAGTACCTGGTTGGCGTTCTTCAGCAATATGTGAGTGGCGCTCATGCTGTGTGGAATGGCGCGGGGAATTATAAGGGTTTGCGGGGCATATAGACGAATCTTCATCTTCCGATTTCCAGAGATTTCATCGCCTTTTTCGTGGTCATTATCTTTGTGCATCCGATGGTGGCATGCTCCAGAAAATCCCCGTCCCCACTGACGAAGATGTCCGGCTCTACCGCCAGCATGAAGGCCACGTGAACAGCATCCTTCGAGTCTCGAATGTAGTGTTTGGCACTTTCCATAAGGTTTCCGGAGTATTTTTCGTCATGGAACTCGCTGGCAGAAACCATGTCTGCCAGGAAAATCATGGCATGCTCCAGATGCTCAGAACCGGCAAATTTTCTTTTCACGATCGCTTTTGTTTCCTCGATTATGTCCCTTGACATGACCAGAATGTATTTTCCTGTCAAACCTGCAATGAGTAACTCTCTCTCATTTCCTCTGAAAAACAATCCTGAAATGACTATGTTAGTGTCCAGTGCGACTCTAAGCATTTTTGGACCCGCGCTTCTTCCTCTCTTCCCGGACTTCCCTTTCGAGGTCCTTCTTCGTCAGCTTCAGCGTTTTACTGCGTTCGTCGAATGGCCCCAGGGCCTCCCGTATGTTCTTTTCGGACTTTATCAGCACCCCGTCCTCCAGTTCCAGGAAAACCACGTTGGTGCCGTCCTCCAGCCCCAGATTCTTCCGTATCTCCGCCGGTATGGTCACCTGGCCTTTCGATGTCACTTTCGAAGTTCCGAATGTCATGCAATCACCGGATAAAGGTAGGAAATCCCTTACATATAATACTTTCTGTACCTTTTGAGAGAGGTGAGATGCATCGACTGGCATAACTCCACTTTTTTCCATGAATAATCTAAAGGTTGCGATGGTATAAATACCCGGGACGGGGGTCGGCGAAAGTGAACCAGGTACCATGTCAAGTGCACTCAGAATAGGATAAAATTAAACCCCGGGCTTACAACGAATAGCCAGTGAATATGCTTAAGTGCTATTCGTCTCACTCGAAGTCATCAGACCGAGAAAGGATGAGGCTCCGCATCGTCCGGCTCGCTTTGATGTTAACAGATTGCTAAGGAGCTACAAAGCTCGTACTGCCAGGGCATGCAGATTGCATCACGTTTGGAATGCAATTATTTCAGCCTTTGATACATCTTGACGACGGACTCGACAGCCGATTTCGCATTCTCAATCCTGGCCTCCGCCTGGAGCCTGGTCATGCCCGGGCCGGTTATTCCCAGTCCCACGGGTTTTTCATACTCCACGCTGAGGTCAGTGAGTTTTCGACTGGCCTGGCCGATGATTATGTCGTCATGTCCTGTCTCGCCCTCAATGACCGCGCCCAATGCCACAACAGCATCGATGTTCTTCTTCGCCATGAGCTTCTTCACGGCCAGGGGCATGTCGTACACGCCCGGGACATGAATCACCTGCTCCACCTTGGCGCCGAGGAATTCGGCATGGCTCTTGGCCCGTTCCAGCATCATCTGCGTTATGTCGTAGTTGAATTCGCTCACCACTATTCCTATTTTCATGTTTTTACCTCCTTTTCCTTTTTCATCAATCAATTTTACCGGTATCGGCAAATCCCTGGCGTTGACCAGTACCTGCCATTTTCGTTAATTTCTCTGGTTTGAAAAGCAGGTTGTACGCATTCAGCGCGTGCTCCCGTGCCCTTCTGGATGCCAGCAATTTTAATTCTTTATCATTCTTTGCCTCGTCCATGTGAACGAAGACCTCGATTATGTGCTTATTTGTCATGAGCTGGACTTGGATTAAACCGGTCGAAGCTTCATGCGCGCAAACCTTGTCAATTGCCTCTGCACCGGGCATGCCCAGCGCGATAACTATGTCGCATTTCTTCTCCTCGAACAATTTCTTGCATGCAACTGGTAAATCTTTAACGCCTGGCACGGTGTATCTTTCAATGCGGAACCCGGTGCCAGTGGTTTTTAGCTCGTTAATGGCTTCTGCGCCCATGTCCACCCTGGAGAACGTAGTATCGACGATTCCAATGATTTTCATGTCAAAGTCCTCCATTCTGACAGATTGCGTTTTTCGAGCAGGTGAGGAGAGGTTTTTTTTTTACCACCATTTTTTTCTTTGCCGACCCGAGCCAGCGCAGAAAAACGCCCAAAGAAAAAAACGGAGCGGTGCCGATGAGCTTCATCTTCCCTCCACCTTCTTGAGGCGCTCCTCTACCAGGTACCAGTCGATGACTTTCTGCATTATCTTCCTGGTGCCGCTGAGGTCATGGTCAAGCTGGGGCAGCCTCACCACCCGTACCTTCAGCCCCCGTTTGTCCAGTTCCGATGTAATCTCATCCTCTCCATGTTCCTGGTCAAAACCCAGCGCAATAATATCCGGCTTCATTTCCTCGACAATCTTATACATGTCGCCGTCGTGCCCAAGCACAGCCCGGTTCACCACCCTGAGGGCAGCAATCATCTTCACCCTCATGTCCTGCGGTGTTATCGGCTCATGCTTCCTGCCGCGGGCAGTGTTATCGGTGGCGACGACCACTACCAGCTCATCACCGAGTTTCTTCGCTTCCTCGAGAAAATGCAGATGTCCTGGATGCAATATGTCGAAAACACCGGATGCCATCACTTTGACCATGATTTCCAAACCTCCTGGACTTCATGTCCTTCCAGGAATATAAAACCGCGTGATTCCGCAAATTTTCTCGCATCAGCCCTCGATAACGCATTGCCGTCATTGCCCATCATCTCGCATATCGTGGCAGTCGCGGGGAGGCCGGCCATCAGGCACATTGCCGTTGAAAGTTCGGTATGGCCGATTCTGTCTTTCAGCAGCTCTTTCGAGGTTCTGAGCAGGAACACGTGGCCAGGCACCCTGAATCCTTTGGTGAAGGACTTCAGCGGATTTTCTGATGTACCGCACTCCACCTCACCCACCAGCTTTCCGAACTCGGCGATGGTCAGGGCTCTGTCATTATCTGTTATTCCGGTGTAGCATTTCCTGTGATTGATGGTGAGGGAAAAGGCTGATTTCGTGTCGTATGGCAATGTGTCGGGCAGCGAGTTCCTGAGTACGGGATGAACGGCCTGGGCGGTTTTGAACACATCCACCAGGAAGGGCAAGTCTATTTTTTCCGCAACGTCGTCGGAAACCGTGGTGCATATGAGCCCACCGCCGTTCTGGCGCAGGAATCTCACATCCTCATGGGCCACCGAGCCGGAAGCGAACACTATGTCTGTTTCCTCCTCCCTTCCCTCGGCGTCATAGATGAATACGGGCTTGCGATTTTTCAGGTCTTCCAGTGCTTTCTGTAAACGTTCCATGTTATCGCCCGAAACAAGGGGGCGGTATATTAAAGAATTTGTATGTACAAGATTATTTGTATGGGGGGGCCTGTCCTGTATCGAGTGGGCTGGAAGATGAATTGGGCGAAGGACAAGACGGTGAAGCGTCATGCTTCCGGCCAACCGCCCAAAGCGTCCCCAACGCCCCGCCTAACCGCCATTCTGTTCCCATCCTTTTCTTTAAATATGTGGAATATAATTTGGTGTCGAGGGACACATGGCAATATCGGACGGGGCGAAGGTTACAATCGAAACATGCCTGAACGTCAGGAAGGGCGAACGCGTTCTGGTTCTGACGGACGATTCCAAGGAGGCCATAGCGCAGCATCTGTACCTGGCCTCGCTCAACATTGGAGCGGAGACCATACTGGCCAAGGTTCCGGATCTGCTCAGGGACGGGCAGGAGCCGCCGGTTTCCATAGCCAGGCTGATGAAGGAAATGGACGTTGTCGTCATCACCACCGAGAAAACCATGTCCCACACTGCCGCAAGGCGCCGCGCCACAAGGGCAGGTGCCCGCATAGCCACCATGCCGGGAATAACCGTCCAGATGATGGACGAGGGCGGCATGACCGCGGATTTCAAGGAGATAAGGCGCAGCATATTCCGCGTTGCCAGGAAATTGCGGAAGAGCCGCATTCTCCGGATAGTCAGCGAGATAGGCACAGACCTGAGGATGGACATCACCGGCCGGGCATGGATAACCGATGACAGCGGCATCTGCCAGAGGAAAGGCGATTTCACCAATCTTCCCGCCGGTGAACTTTTCATATGCCCGTTGGAGGGAAGCGCCTCCGGCACCCTGATGGTGGACGGGAGTTTCATGGAAAGGCTTCAGGAGCCGGTCAAGGTCTCAGTAAAGGGCGGAATAGCCGACCGCATTACAGGCGCCCATGACGTGGTCAAGGAACTGAACAAGGGAGGAAGGGACGCCCGCAATATCGCAAAGTTCGGTATGGGCCTGAATCCCAATGCGAAACTAGCTGGCATAGTTCTCGAGGATTCCAAGGTCCTGGGCACAGTGAACATAGGTTTCGGTGACAACTCCATGTTCGGCGGCAGCGTCAAGAGCTCGGTTCACCTGCTGGGCATTCTCAACAAGCCGACCGTAACCGTGGACAATGTTCTCATAATGAAGGAAGGCGAACTGAAGGCATAGACAAGCTCATCTGGTTGTTACTATGCTGCCCTCGCTGGTGATTATTATTGTATGCTCGGACTGCGATACCATACCGCCCTTTATCTCGCTCAATATGGGATAAGTGGCCAGTATTCCGTGCCGCAGCAATCTCTTCAGCATCTTCTCGGACTTCTCCACCCTTTTCGCCACCCAGCGTTCGGGGAACGGCATGAAATGAAATTCATCATGGATTTCCTTGACCAAAGCATCCAGTTCACTGTCGTTCGTTTCCTTGACCCTGAGCTGTTTGTAAATGTTGCCGCTCTTGCGCCCTGCCACCCTGCCCGCGCCGTTGGTGGCGAATGGTTCTATGGCGACGGCCATGCCTGGTTTTAGATCCGCAATGGACTCATCGTCGATATTCGGAATGCTCACGCCGGCATGCAAATTGAACCGTTCCAGGCTGTGTCCAGTGAGATTGCTCACCGGTTCGAATCCCCTGGAATGGATGGTTCTCTCTATTATGGAACCCAAGGTTCTCACCTGGATGCCGGGCGTTATGCTGTCCAGCACCATATCAAGTGAATCACTCGCTGCCCTGATGAGGTCTGCCCATTTGTTGGTCGCTATCTCCACCGTGACGGCGGTATCGGCAATGTAGCCGTCCACATGAACACCCAGGTCCAATTTGACCAGTTCTCCCGGATTGAATCGCAATGTGTCCTCGGAGTGGGGCGTATAATGGGCCGCGATGCTGTCTATGGCCAGGTTCACAGGAAAAGCAGGTTTACCGCCCAGTTTCACAATCTCGGTCTCCACGAACTCGGCAACTTCAAGAAGCAGCGTACCCGGCTTCAGCATCTCGACTGCCTGATCCCTCACTTTGGCTGCAATCGACCCGGCTTTCAGGTATTTGGATTTGACATCGTCATTCATATGTCCCCTGCCTCCTGTGCCGATAGAACACCCTCCCTAATTATTTTTGGGCTTTCGCCGGTGTAATCCACAAGGGTGGTGGGCTTTCCTGCCAGTTTCCCGGAATCAATGTAGGCCGATACCCTGTTTCCGAACTGCTCCACGGTGCCGGCTATTTCCACGGGCGTTGGAACGCCGTGGATGTTCGCGGAAGTGGCAGTTATCGGACCGACGGATTCGATGATCGAAACGGTTAGATAATCACATGGAAATCTTACAGCCAGTGTATCATTATTCTCGTTGATTGCCGGTGCATCCTTGCGGGCAGGCAAAATCGCGGTTATACGCGTATCGGCGGAATTCATGAAATCTCTTGCAATCTCCTGCACCAGGCAGAGTTTCTCTATCTGGTCTGCATTTGCCATTACGGAAATGGGCATTCCGGCCGGCCGTTTCTTGATATTGTTCAGAAGGGCGATGCCGTCTGAAGAATAAATGCTGGCACCCAGGCCGTACAGTGTGCTGGTCGGGTACACCATGATTTTCCCATCATCCAGAAGTTGTTTCAGTTCGGCCAGGAATTCCCGCGGAAGAGCTTTTTCCGCCGGCCACTCGAATATTCTGCTCATGGCTAGCCGAATCTCCCTATCATCTTCAGGTGTCTGAGGCTCATCTCCACATGCTCCTTCGCAGGCCCAATCACCGAAGGCCCGTGGCCCGGGTACAGATTCTCGAATTCCATGTCGGCAAGTTTTTCGGCGGAAGCAACCAGTTCCTCATAATTTCCCGTTTCCAGGTCCCATCTGCCAACGCCTCCGTCGGCGAACACTGTGTCGCCGGAGAACAGGCATCCCTGGCCCAGGAGGCACATGCTTCCCGAGGTGTGGCCCGGTGTATGGATTACCCTCAGGGCTTCTCCGCCTCCAAGGTCAATATCTTCCCCGCCGACAAGTTTGCGAACCGGCATCGGAAAAAGTTCCCCGCCGAACATCACGGCACCGGTGGATTCCTGGTCCCCGTCAATCAGCGGCGGTGCATCAATCTCGTGTGCCAGTATCTCTCCGCCGAATCTCTCCATGAACGCAAGTGCCCCGCCCACATGGTCGATATGTCTGTGGGTGAGAATTATGCTTGAGAGCGTCCGGCCGTTCAGACATTCATTCATAGTTCTGGCACTGTAAGCAATGCTGGGGCTCCACCCGGTGTCTATGAGGCAAGGTTTCTCGGCATCCACAAGGAAAATGTTCCCGCTGAATCCGCGTCCGACTATGGCATGAACCATCATGAGGGGCGAAATCGTTTTCGATATACTTATGTCTTTCTCAATATATCAAAGAACAGACGTACTGGCTATCCCGCTCTCCATAACTCAGAGCGGTTTTTCGGAATGAGGCCCGTCATTGAAATCATTAAATCCAACGGCGTATTCTCCAATTCATGAATTCCGGCCTGTACCTACGGTCTGTTTCCGCGCCATGCATTGTCAGGGGCCAGATGGAAGACATCGGTGTTTGCAAGGAAGGCATGGACATCATGCTCCCGAAAATGCGATATTACGTATTCATGGTGAGGGGCCTGGACCCCAGGGCGGCGAACATCCTGAAACAGGAGATGCTGGCCGCCGGCGGGGAAGCCGCAATATCTTACCACACAATATGCGACCTGACGATACCCACGGATTGCCTGCTCTCGGGAACTGAGAGGCAGTTCGAATTGGCCGCGGCCAAAATGGCTGCCCAGCCCTTCGGCCTCAAATCATTATCTGCTGAACTTGAGTGCGCCATCCGCAACCTTGGCCAATGCGGTTCCAGAAAGGTCGGCCCCCTGGAACTCGGAAAACGTACCTTGGTGATGGGCATACTGAACGTTACCCCGGATTCCTTTTCCGGTGACGGCATTACCGATTCCCAATCTGCACTGGCCAGGGGCCTTGAGATGGCCTCCCAGGGTGCGGACATCATTGACGTGGGCGGCGAATCCACCAGGCCCGGCGCGGAGGGGCCCACCACAGAGGAGGAACTGGCCAGGGTAATTCCGGTAATCAAGGCCCTGGCGGAAAAGTGCGATATACTCATTTCGGTGGACAGCCGCAACCCGGCCGTTGTGGAGAAGGCGCTGGAATCAGGAGCCAGCATTGTCAATCTTGTGGGCGGCATCAGGACACCGGAAATGGCGGATTTGATTGCCAAATTCGATGTTCCAGTCATACTAATGCACATGCAGGGCGAGCCGGACACCATGCAGCAGAATCCGCGGTACGGCGATGTCGTGGATGAGATAATCTCCGATTTCAGGCGCCAGATTTCTGATGCTGTTGCCGCCGGAATAAATCCGGAAAAAATCATACTGGACCCGGGTATCGGGTTCGGCAAGACCCCGGTGCACAACCTCGAAATCCTCAACCGGTTGGGGGAGATGCGCATACTCGGTTTCCCTATAATGGTCGGTCTATCAAGGAAATCCTTCATCGGCAAGATACTGGATGCCGATGAACGCAATCGTCTTGAGGGCAGCATCGCCGGCGCCGTTCTCGCATCGGAGAAGGGCACGGACATGGTAAGGGTGCACGATGTTGCGGAGACTGTCAGGGCCATCAGGGTCGCCGATGCTATAATCGGGCGCGATACTTTGAAATAATCATTCGTTGAATGCAAATTCTCTGCAAAGCATTCTATTATGTTATTCTATCCTATATTCTGAAAGATGCAAAAAGTATTAAGAAGTCCTGATGCTTTATTTATTCCGATGAAGGGCACATTGGCATTTCTGATATCATTGTTTCTCATCCTCTCGACGTTTCTGCAGCCAATGGCTTCGCCGATTCCTTCTGACACCCCCGGAACCATGGCCCCGCCGGAACCGGTCACCGGTACCATAGTTATCGGGGATGACTGGAACATCACAACTTATGCCAGGTTCTTGAATGCCACCATTTACCTAACCGGCAATCTCACGGTGGAACTCATCGGTCATCTGGAATTTACCAATACCACACTGGCAATGAACCTCACCGGAAACGGCCAGTTCAAAATTGTTATACTTGGCAAACTCACCTTGGTGGATTATGACTTCGACCCGGGAACGCAGGGAGATGCAAGCTGTATCATGTCCAACAACAGCTTCAACAGGTACACACTCATTGCCCAGGCCGGTTCTCAAATCTCATTCAGCAACAGCATCATCAGAAATTGCGGTTACAGCGGCCTGAACCAAGGTGTGGTGGTTTCCACGTCCATGGCAACCTTTGACGGGATGCTCTTCGAGAACAACCATTATGGGCTCACCATCAAATCAAACGCTGTATCTGTGAGGAACTGCACATTCACAGGCCACTACTATGCTATTTACTCATATTTCTGCAACCCCACACTGAGAAATCTCACCATAACCGGCAGCACCGCCCGCGGGATATTCCTGTATTACTCGACACCCATAATCGAGGATTGCTTCCTTCAGAACAACAAGATAGGCATCTATTTCCAGAACTCCGAGCCGACAGTTTATTCATGCATGATTAACGGTTCGCAGGTTGCTGGCATCCAGACATGGTATTCCTCGCCTCTTCTGGTGGATTGTGCACTTTCGAACTTATTGGACATGGACATTGTCCAGAATTCTTTTCCCCGACTTCTGAATACCACCCTCGATGAATCCAAGGTGAGGGCTTCCAGGGGTTTGTACGCATCAGTCGGGCAGCGTATGGGCGTGAGCGTGGTCAATGAGACTGGTTCCCCGATGCCGAACATGAAAGTATCCGTTCTGGATTCGGAGGGCAATCCCGCATCAAGCGGTGTGACGAATTCCACAGGTATCGCTCCCAATCTGGTATTCAGGCAGAAATTCCTGACAGACGATGGTCCGATAGAAATGGACACCCACCGGGTCATGGCCTTTTCCCTGGTCGGGGAGAACGTCACCTACGGCGAGAACATCACCCTGCTGGCGGCAGATTCCAGATGCAATGTGGAAGTTAGTTCGAATCCAATCGGCGTGGAGATATGGCCTGCCGGTACAATTCTGACGGATGTTCGAAATTACACAGATACCAAAATAATCTCGTTGGGGGACCTGACTGTCAGTGCGGGAACCCTGGAACTGATGAACAGCACGCTGTTCTTCTCTTCCCAGTCAACAAGGACATTTTCAATGGCTGCGGGTAATCTGTGGCTCAACGATTCCGGGATATCCTCCATTGGAACAACCAGATTATTGGAACCAGCCAGGGTGCTGGTTACCGCCGATACTGGCAGTCCAGTTCATTTCATCGACAGTTCCATGAGATGGATAACCGAGTTCATCATAAGAAATTCATTATCTGACATAAACGGGCTGGACATTGCCCATGCATCCGCATACGGACTGAAGATATTGTCCTGTTCTCCATCCGTGGATAACGTTACAATAGACTGGGCACCCATAGGCCTCCAACTGAGCGGGGATACTGCCATTCTATCCAACATAGTCTTAGGGCGTGCGAGAACAACCGGTATTTCCGCTAGCCAATCTGCAGCAACTTTCAGAGGCATGTATATTAATAACTCGGCCACCGGTCTCTATTCCTACAATTGCATGCTGGACGTGACCGATGCCCGCATCGATGGTTGTGACAACGGAATATATGGTATCAACACCTTTCTGGACGGTTCCAACCTTACGGTTAAGAATTCCACAAATGCGGCAATCATTGCAATTGACTCATCATTTATTGTATCCGCAATCGAAGTTGCGAATTCAGTAACAGGGCTGCAATTGCAGGCATCCGAGTTCCTGGGCGAATCCGTCACATTGAACAACAACAGTGTGGGCATGGACGTCCTGGACTGTTCTCCCGTTCTGCTGAATTCCAGTTTCAACAACCCACTCAATGTCAAAGTTGGACGTGGTTCATCCGCCTCGCTGGTAAACTGCACCATAGATTTGCTCAGGACCGCAATCCAGCCCTCCGGTTTCATAGACATAGGGGGTTGGTTCCACGTGCGTGTTCTGGATGATTTGTTACAGCCGGTCCCGGGATGCCATGTCTCGGTTCTGGATTCGTCGGAACGTGTGTCCGGCTCCGGAATAACGGATGATGAGGGCGTCCTACACAATGCGGCCTTCAGACAGCAACGTCTCTTCTGGAACGGAACCGAGGAGTACAATTCCCACAGGATACTGGCATTCGATGGCGATCTTCAAGATTCGTCAATAACATCCGTATCGCCCAACGAAACGATAGATGTTCAGGTATCGCCCCTGGGTATGGGGTGGGTCGAATGGACCGCCCCGACCCTCATAGATTACTATGCTGATTATCAGGACACATCCATAATCGTCCACGGCGGTTTGACAATCGATTACGGCAATCTGGATCTGGAAAATACTACTCTATGGTTTCTGGGAACCCCGGGTGCCAACACCTTCATGGAAGTGAAGAACGGCGCTTTCAACATGCTGGACAGCAAACTGATGATGCTGGGAACACGTGCCCCGTTGCAGCCCAACGTGTTGTGGGTAACATACCGTTCAACGGCCTACGGCGAACTTGTCCGCTCGCTGATATCAGGCATCACCCAGATAACAACTTATACTGGTAACCTGGTCATCGATGGTTGTGTCCTGGCGGAGATGTCCGGCGACGGTCTTTATCTTCAGAACTGCGCTCCAACCGTGAACAACACTTTGTTCTACAGGTGCATCAACGGCATATGGTCGAATGCAGGTGCTCCGGTAGTTTCCCATTCCAGATTCATTGAGTGCAAGGACAACGGTTTCTATGCAAACGGCGGCCAGATTCTGGTGAACGATTCGGTATCCATCCTAAATAACTTCGGTTTCTATCTGGCAAACTGTATTGGGGGGAGCATTTCCGGTTGCCTTGCAGAGAACAACGTGCACGGTTTCTACCTGAATGCTGCATCTCCCGAATTCATCTCCACCAGTGCGCTCAACAACACGAATTCCGGTTTTTACCTTCAAGATTCCCACCCGAATCTGGACTCGGTAATCTCCGCCGGTAACATCTACGGTGCATTCATGTACAGCTCCTGGCCTGTGATACTGAACAGCAGTTTCAACGCTAACTACTATGGTATTTACGCGTACCAATCGGCACCATTTCTCCTAGCCTGTGTGCTGGATGAGAATAATGTGGGATTCTACAGTGTCGATGATGCAGTCGGCATGACCGCCGCGGCGTTTTCTTCTGGAAAAACCGAAGAGTCCGCCGTTTTCCTGGACGGGGGTCTTCGTGACCACATATCAGTCACATTACCTTCCAGGGCCATTGTCCGGGAGGTCAACATCAGTGCCCGCGGTTCGGAACTGGAAAGTGATTCCGTCATTGAGGATGAATTTACCCAATTCTCTCCCGAGATACACGGGAACTTGGTCGTATGGCAGGATTACCGGAACGGGCTATGGAACATATATGCCTATGACCTGAAAATGGACTCGGACGGAAATGGCGTGCCCAATTATCTGGAAACACCTTCCTTAGTGAATGATCCGGCCCTTGTAAGGGTGGCCAGCAGCCCATATTCGCAGGTGGACCCGGACGTTTATGAAGACACAATCATCTGGGTGGATTACAGGAATGGCAATCCCGATATCTATGCTTATTGTTTCACCAATTCCACTGAATGGGCGGTCTGCACCAACCCCAGCGCCCAACTGAAACCGGCAATAGACGGCGACATCATTGTCTGGCAGGACCTCCGGAGCGGAAATTATGACATCTACATGGTGAACATCACTGACGGCAAGGAAGAACGGATATCGGACAGCCCGGACCATGACATGGGCGTGAACATCCAGGGTAACACCGTCGTCTGGTATTCCTATTACGGTTCGCCAGGCTCAGATTATTCGGACATCATCATGTACGACATCAAAGCCCGGAAATCGTTAAACATCAACAACGATGCAGCGATACAGTACTGCCCGGACGTGTACGATGACAGGGTCGTCTGGCACGATAACCGTAATGGCAACTGGGAGATATATCAGTACAACATTGCCTCAACCGCCATCAGCCGCCTGACCTATGACCCGGATGGCCAGCAGAACTTCATGCCCAGAATTTACGAAGATACAGTTGTCTATTATTTCCACAACCAGCTCACCAATCTCTGGAGCGCCAGGATGTTCAACATCACCACAGGCGTGCAGACAATACTGGAACGTGACCTGGACGGTGACTCGCACCCTGTCATACATGGCCAGAAAATCGCATGGGTGAACAGGACCGACATCAAGAACGACATCTACGTTCTGGACTTGGCCCTTTCCGGATACCCGGAAGACGTCAGCATAGACATCAACAAGGATGGAATCGATGAATTTCAGCACCCCGGCGCGTTCAACGGCGTGGAATACATCACCGGTTCATGGCTGGCCGATGTGTTCAACCAGGGCCTGGACCGTATTTCGGGAGGAACGACCACGATCCCCTTTTCCATCGCCGCTAATGGCACGGGGCGCGTTGTTCTTTCGGTACTGGAATTGGTCTGCGACATACCGACATACCTGGTGGCCACAACCATAAGCAATTCTGGCACAACTGGCACGCAATGTACTGATTCCAGCCCGGTTTTCGTCAATTCTAGTTTTTTGGATAACCCCATGGATTTCTCCATGGGCTCCGAATCACGACCGAGAACACTCAACACGACGTTCTCCGATGCCAAGCTCGATTTCCAGGATTATCTCTCCAATCTGACTGTCCAGAACTATCTTCATGTCCGTGTGGAAAACCTAACCGGCGATCCGCTGGATGCCCGCGTTCTTGTAAGGGACAATGGCCAAACAGTTCATGATATTTCCACAGGCACGGACGGACAGGTCATGTGGATGCCTGTGACAGACAGAACCCACAATTACACCGGTCGATATGGCAACATTACCATAGTAACTGTTTCAATGGACACCAACATATTCCCTGACAATCCGCGGAACGTGAACATGTCATCCGGTCACTGGGAGATATTCTCCACCGACTCGGACGGTCCCAGGACCGCCGACCCGTTCCCGCCACCGGGGTGGACATGCAATGTTCTCAGACCGGAAATATCAATCAAAATCACGGATAATCTGGGTGTCAATATTTCCACTGTCAGGCTTTATGTCCAGTCCTTTGCGGTATTTTACGAATACGCGCCCGTTCCGGGAGGATACAATATCTCCTACCAGCATCCCGTAGATTTTGCGGATGGTTCCACAGTGAATTGCAGGCTGTACGGAAGGGACTTTCATGGAAATGCTGTCGATTTTTCATGGGTGTTCATTATAGATGCTGCGGCTGTTTATTTCTCAACAGATTTGCATGCCGGCTGGAACCTGGTGTCAATTCCGTTTGATACGTATGACCAGTCAATTGAGAACGTCCTCTGGTCCATATCCGGTAAATATGATGCGGTAAAAACATATTCAAGATTGGGCCAAGGCGGCCTCTGGCTCCTGTACAGGCCGGGGGGGTCGGAAGAGCTGAACAGCATCACCACCATTGACAGCAAGACCGGTTACTGGATACATGCCACCGAGCCATGTACTCTGAAGGTGTCTGGTGTACCTGCGGAAAGCACCGGAATCACTCTCCTAGCGGGCTGGAATCTTGTGGGGTATCCATCCCTGGCAGAGGAATCGGTAGCCTACGCCCTCTGGGGCACCGGTGCCGACCGGATGGATGTTTTCGTTGCGGAATCGCCATACATCGTGGAGGTTGGGTCAACATACGTGATGAAGCCTGGGGAAGGGTACTGGGTGCATGTGCCGACGGATTCTGTTTGGACGGTTGAGTGGTAGGCCGGCATCAATTCTTGAACAAAAATAAGAACGCCGAGGAGGAGATTTGAACTCCCGAGGTGGAACACCACCGGTTTTCGAGACCGGCGCCATACCGGGCTTGGCTACCTCGGCTTGCAAATTACCAATGCAGGAACAACAACAGTTTAATTAATCTTATCAATTAAAAATCGTGATATTCGGTATAAACTTTATTACCCCCGTGACCAATGTATTGTTTGAGAATACATGGAAGAGAAGACAGTTAACCTGAAGATTTCCGGAATGACGTGCGCCAACTGCGCGAGCGCCGTAGAAAAATCACTGGCCGCTCTCGAAGGCGTCGAGTCAGCGGAGGTCAACCTGGCCAGCGAGTCCGTGCGGGTGCGGTATAAACCCGATTCGGCGAAAGTTCTCGATATGGAGAAGGCCGTTTCCAGTGCCGGGTACAGTGTAATCACAGAGAAAGCCGTCCTGAAGATCGGTGGAATGACATGCGCCATGTGCTCCAAGGCCATCGAAGAATCCCTGGGAAAGCTTGACGGTATCGGGTCCGTATCAATCAACCTGGCCGCGGAAAAGGCCTATGTCGATTACTCTCCAGGAACCGTCACTGTCGGGGACATGAAAGCGACCATCGAGAAAATCGGATATCAGTTCCTGGGAGCCGAGGGCAATGATACACTCAATGCCGAGAAGGAGCGCGATAAACTGCTGAAGGCCAGGCTGTCCAGGGCGGTTGTCGGCATAATTGTAGGCGGCATTCTGATGGCCATCATGTACCTGCCGAATTTCGACATGATGGCGAAATCCTATCTCATGCTGCTGATTTCAACGCCTGTTTTCATCTATGTGAGCCATCCGATTTTTGGCGCCGGTTATCGTTCTCTCAGAAACAGGAACCTGAACATGGACGTCATGTACTCCATGGGCATCGGCGTGGCGTTCGTCTCCAGCGTCATGGGCACTTTCAATATAGTTCTGGACCACAATTTCATGTTCTATGAGTCCGCCGTCTTTCTGGCGGCGTTCCTCATGCTGGGCCGATATCTTGAGGCAAGGGCCAAGGGCCGCACTTCCGAGGCAATAAAGGCGCTCATGGGGCTACAGGCCAGTACTGCGCTGGTGCTCAGGGACGGAAAGGAACTCGACATCCCGATAGACGATGTACTGGTCGGTGACATAATCCTGGTCAAACCCGGCGGGAAAATTCCGGTCGATGGCGAAGTTCGGAAGGGCGAGAGTCATGTTGACGAGTCCATGATAACCGGTGAATCGATTCCCGTGCAGAAAAGACCCGGGGACATCGTCGTCGGCGGCACGATAAACGGTAACGGCGCGCTAACTTTCGCGGCCACAAAGGTCGGAAAGGACACCATGCTCTCCCAGATTATCAAGCTGGTGGAGAAGGCCCAGGGTTCGAAGCCGCCTGTGCAGAAGCTCGCAGACAGCGTTGTCCGATATTTCATTCCGGTGGTGCTGGCCGTGGCGATATTTTCATTTTTGGCATGGTATCTCTTCCTCACCGATATTTATTCCGTTGCGAATCCCCTTCTGTTTTCCCTGACGGTGCTCATCTCGATACTGGTGATAGCCTGTCCGTGCGCACTGGGCCTGGCCACGCCCACGGCGGTAACCGTGGGAATCGGCAGGGGCGCGGAACTCGGTGTGCTCATACGGAACGGCGAGGCCCTGGAAGCGGTCGCGAAGCTTGATACAGTTATATTCGACAAGACCGGGACACTGACTGTCGGCAGGCCGGACGTTACCGACATCCACGCGCTGGGCATGGGTGAGCCGGAATTAATTTCCATGGCCGCGGCGGTGGAAAGGAACTCGCAGCATCCCCTGGCAGAGGCCGTGGTCCGGAAGGCGAAATCCTCAGACGCTAATATTCCGGAAGCGGTGGATTTCATTACCGTGCCGGGAAAGGGCGTGAGAGCAAAAGTTGTCAGTAGGGTCGTTCTCATCGGCAACCGGGAGTTCCTGGCAGAGAACGGAATATCGGTTGATGCCCTGAAAGAAAAGATAGAGACGATGGAGAATGACGGAAAAACAGCCATTCTTGTTGGCATTGACGGAAAATTTGCAGGAATAATGGGAATCGCAGATGCCGTTAAGACTACCACGCCGAAAGCCATCAGGGAACTGAAGGCCATGGGTCTGGAAGTGGCAATGATAACCGGTGATAATGTCCGCACGGCAAACGCCATAGGCAAGCAGCTGGGCATCAAGAACATAATGGCCGGCGTTCTTCCGGACCGGAAGGCTGCCAGGGTGGGGCAGCTCCAGGCTGAGGGTCATACGGTGGCGTTCGTTGGGGACGGCATCAACGACGCACCGGCGCTGGCCAGGGCGGATGTTGGCATCGCAATGGGCAACGGAACGGACGTTGCCATGGAGAGCGGCGATATCGTGCTGGTCAAGGGCGACATCCTGGACGCGGTGGGCGCAATCCAGCTGGGCAGGAAGGTCATGGGTCGGATAAAGCAGAATTTGTTCTGGGCATTCGCTTACAATATGGCACTGATTCCGGTCGCCGCTGGAATACTTTACCCACTTTACGGTGTGGTGTTCCTCCCGGAACTGGCAGGTTTTGCAATGGCCATGAGTTCAGTTACTGTGATTTCACTCTCGCTCATGCTGAAGAGTTACGTTCCTCCTGCCAAGAGCGCGTAAACTACCAGCCCCTAAAGGAGCTGGCGTTTGTTGTCAGGGCTGGAAGTTTACCCAGGGGCCATGCACCTAATTTATCAAAGCCGATTTGCTTTGATTTCATGCGCAATAGATTGGACGATGCATGGCAGGTCATGCATATGAGCAGGATGCATGGCGGGTCATGCATACGAGCATGGCGATCTCCAACGTTTTACTGTCGATGCCGATTCATCTCAGCCCCCCAGGGCTGGGCTTTCTCGGCATTTATGCAGTAAATTCGGCAATGGCCGATTGTTCAACCGAATTGCTTTTATGCTATTTCTCTATTCTGAACTGAGGTGTGGATTTGACCGAAGGGAAAACACGTAAATTACCCCCCATTGTCATGGTCGGCGTGGGTGGTGGGGGTTCCAGAATTCTGTCCGAGGGCCTGGAGAAAATAAAAACACATGCCCAGATGGATCGGTATGCATGTGTCCTGAGAGCCATAGGGGGGGAACTTGCAGAACCCCACGTTTTCATAGTGGATACGAGCTCTGACCCCAAAACCAAAGGATTCTATACCAACATCCCTGAGAGCCATAAAATTTCACTGTCCAGTAGCATCAAGGGAATGTCCAGAGGGGCTGGCGGCAAGCCAGGCAGGGCTCTCAAGGCGGTGCTGAACGAGGAAGTTTCAAGGACGCTTGCCGAGCAGCTATACAAACCCATTTCCGAAATCAGTCCAGCCATCGTGGTTTTCATGCATACGGCCGACGGCGGTACCGGCGGCGGTCTTACTCCGGAGTTAATCCAGCAGATGGCTTATGTATTGCCGCAATCCACGGTTTTCTGGGTTTTTACTGTCATGCCAACCATGAGCAGCATATCGCTTAAGGGACCGAGGACAGTCGCGCCCAACCTCGGAAAATTGCTGAAGGTTGTAAGGCGCATTGCCGAACGGGATTACAACGAGATACCGTTCGAGTGCAGAGAGGCCATTCGGTCCAGCGTGCCCGAGGCAAAGATAGACCGTTCCTACGAGTTTGCACATTCCAGGGTCGCGCTGTTCCCCATGAGCAATGACCATTTCGCCCAGTGTTACAAGGGAGGCCAAGACCGGGTGGAGATACGCGAGGAGATACTCAACCCGTTC
This sequence comes from Methanobacteriota archaeon, assembly GCA_013791785.1. Taxonomy (GTDB): domain Archaea; phylum Thermoplasmatota; class Thermoplasmata; order SG8-5; family SG8-5; genus UBA147. Next base: position 17,041 of record VMTD01000139.1, on the reverse strand, counting down.
CCGATGGAGCTCCTCTCTCAGGCGCTTTACCCGTTCTTGAAATATGTTGTTTCGACCGAGCAGGAGCAGCAGTGGATGCAGAAATACTGGCCCATGGGTCCGATAGATATCCCCGACATAATGGCCGGCGTGCAGGCCGATCGGCCAATTGTAACGCCACATCTCTGGATTGACCCGGAAGGATGGGGTGCAGGAGGTCCGGAAAGGGTGATACAGGACATCAGGGACGGCGTGATACGCATGGAAAAGGTGGAGGGCGATTCGAATGATGGCCTTCCGGATTCATTCACGTTCACGGGAACACCATCCGGATTGTTTGAATTCAGGGCCACAAGCATGTACTGCATCCCTGTGTACCCCGAAGGCAGCAAGTACTTCGAGGAGTTCGGTGACCTTATCTCTGACGAGTGGTTCCCCAAGCTCTCCGGTAAACTCAAATTTGTGGGTGGCGCTGACGGCAGGAAAATTGGCGTGATAAGCCACGCTGCCAACCTGAAACCGCAGCCCATTACCAGGCCAACGGATAAGAAACTGGGGTTCGAGAACGGTCTTCTGGTCACACTCATCTTCGGCGCGATTCCATCGGACTTTCCGGTGTGGTTGAAGGCAACAAAAGACATAATGAAGGAACACAAGACAGAAGACATGTGGGAGCTCAGTTTCTACGATGCCAATGACTGGCTGAACGAACTTGGAAGATACATCGGCTGGAGGGACTGGCTCACACAGGAATATAAACCGGAAAAGGAGATTTAACATGGCAACTGGATACGGATACGGAAAGGTGATACTGTTCGGCGAGCATTTTGTGGTTCACCGCAGACCTACAATTGCATCGGGAATTTCCAGGACAACCGTGGCTGAGCTGAGGCCCGGCACAGAGCCCGGTTTCAAGATTATCGACAACAGATTGGCTGCGAAGGATTACAAAGATAAATACATAGAACAGCAGAAAAAATCCGTGGAAAATATGAACAATCTGGTATGGGGCCTGAATTTTGAGAAAACCCCGGTGGAAGTAACTCTTGCCGGCGACCTTTACTGTGCTTCAGGTGTCGGCGCGTCGGCAGCAAGCTGCGTGGCAATGGCCAGGGCTGTTTCGGAGCATTTCGACCTGGGATATGATGACGAGCAAATCAATCAGTGCGGCCTGGAAGGGGACAAGGCATACGCCAAGAACCCCAGCGGTGTCGACAATACCTGTTCCACATACGGCGGCCTGATATATTTCAGAAAGGGCAGAGACGAGGCGCCCAATACAACTGACTACCCGATTCTGGGAAAGCCACTGGACATTCTCATGGTTTCCACGGGCATAACTGCCAAGACCGAGGATGCACTCCAAGTTGTGGAGGATAAGATGGCCGCGGAACCGGAGCTGTGCAAGGAGATTTTTGACGAGGCCGAGGCCATTGTCGAAAAGGCCATGACTGCGCTGGCAGCCGGCGACCTGCCGGCAGTTGGAAAACTCATGGACCTCAATCACATTTTACTGCAGCGCATGGGCGTAAACCATGAATTGCTGGATTACCTGGTGGAACTGTGCCGCAAAAATGGCGCACTGGGTGCCAAGATGACCGGCGGTGGCATGGGCGGGTACATGGTGGCACTCTTTGCGGATGCGAATGCCAGGGATGCGGCGGCGAAGATGTGCAAGTCCGAAGGTTACGAGTTCATCAGTGCAAGAATCGGGTAAGGCATTTCCGGGTCGAAGCCTGCCGATGTAAATAACATAATTGCGATAATTAATATGATTGCCCCCATCATACTGAGTATGGTTATAATTTTGAGTATCTGTAACCACGTCTTCTGCGGCTTGTACCTGACCATTATTATGCCGCACTCTTTGCACATGCGTGCCGGCAATCCGATTTGTTTGAAGAGAGGAACCGGTTCAATGAATTTTATTTTCTTTAAAAACATATTTCCCACATCGCTGGCCCAGCGAATGCCCCTGTTGCCATATACCCGTCCGGATTTTGTATGGCCCCCGCAATATGGGCAAGAAGTCATTGTTTTCTCTTCAGTTGTGGCTCTTTCTGCCGAATTTCTGTGATTCAAATTCCACTTTCCGATTGCCAAACGGCAGCCATCGCAGGCATAGGCCGGGGCAATCCACCAGTTATGAAAAAACCTTTTTATGTAAGGATTCTTTTCCATCAATGGGTAAGACGCCTTCGATTTTTCCTGACCATTCTCGACCCATCTTATGTGCACATCCGTGATATATCCATATTTCATTTTATTGCTGCACACCGGGCATTCCGGCTGAAATTCACTTTTCAATATTCTTTCGGCCTTCTGGACCTTCTTTCTCCACTTGGACATGCAGGCACTTCTGTCGAGATGGATGCCCGGATGCTGATAAATACTTTCTCACTGCGGTATGCCGATTAATTTGCCTCCAATATGTTTTTATTGCGCATACCCTTTCCTGCCCCTATAAGAGGGCGAGGGCCATGGACGAAACTATTTCCAAGGAAAAGATTGTAGAGATGGACGAGATTGCCAGAAAGGTTCGGCGACACATCATCCAGATGATTTACGAAGCAGGTTCCGGGCACCCCGGCGGCTCGCTTTCCGCGGCTGACGTTATTGTGTCACTCTATTTTGGAATGATGAACCACAAGCCCGAGGACCCGAAATGGCCGGACCGCGACCGGTTCGTCCTGAGCAAGGGTCACGCCGCGCCTGCGTTGTACGGCTGCCTGGCGGAATCCGGATATTTCCCGATCGAGGAGCTCAAAACATTCAGGCGCATCGGTTCCAGATTGCAGGGACACCCGGACATGAGAAAAACACCGGGCGTGGAAGCCTCGACCGGCAGCGAGGGCCAGGGACTCAGCATGGGGCTCGGAATGGCGCTGGCCGGAAAGCTGGACAGGAAACCGTACACGGTTTATGTCATGGTCGGTGACGGAGAAAACGACTGTGGCCAGATATGGGAGGCTGCGATGGCTGCCTCTTTCTTCAAGACAGATAATCTGATTGCAATAATCGACCGGAACATGCTGCAGCTTGACGGCCCGACCCACAAGGTCATGTCCATCGAACCGCTGGCCGATAAATGGCGCGCGTTCGGCTGGAATGTGCTCGAAGCGAACGGCCACAACATAGGCGAGCTTTTGGATGCACTTAACAAGGCCAAGCAGACGAAGGGCATGCCGTCAATCATCATCGCCCACACAATCAAGGGTAAAGGCGTCAGTTTCATGGAAGGAGCGGTCGGTTTCCACGGAAAGGTGCCCAGCGAAGAGCAGTACAAGAAGGCCATGATAGAACTTGGGGAGGGAACAGCATGAACAAGACACATTGGGACGTTGAGCCCCAGAGGCCGGCATTTTCCAGAGCGCTGGTCGCTCTCGGAAACACCAGGAAAGACGTGGTCGTAGCCAGTGCGGACCTTTCTTCTTCGTGCGGAACAGCCGCTTTTGCTCAGGAATTTCCCGAACGTCATTACAACTTCGGCATTGCAGAGCAGAACATGATAAGCGCCTGCGCCGGTCTTGCTACAACCGGAAAAGTTGTATTTGCCAGTTCTTTCGCGATATTTTGCACCGGACGGGTGTACGACCAGATTCGTCAGAGCGTTTGCTATCCAAGGTTGAATGTCAAGATTGTTGCGACTCACGCGGGCATCACGGTCGGCGGCGATGGCGCGACTCACCAGATGATTGAAGACCTTGCTCTCATGAGGGCGCTGCCCAACATGACGGTCGTCGTGCCTGCGGACGCTCCGGAAACCGAAAAGGCGATTCTTGCGGCTGCGGATTATGATGGGCCGGTTTACATACGCCTTGGCAGGGCCAATGTCCCGGTTTGTACCACAGGAAAAGACTGCCAGGACTTCGAAATTGGAAAGTCGACACTGATGCGGGACGGCGATGACGTTACGCTGGTCGGAACCGGCATCATGGTCGCGAAGTGCCTGGAAGCCGCCGAGGAGCTGGCAAAGCACCAGGTGAGCGCGAGAGTCATCAACCTTTCGACCATCAAACCGCTAGACGAAAAAATTCTGGTGAAGGCGGCAAGAGAAACGGGCTGCATGGTCACGGCAGAGGAGCACAGCGTCGTCATGGGCATGGGGGCGGCCGTCGCACTTGTACTGGTGGAGAACGCGCATGTACCGATGAAGCGCGTCGGCATTCCTGATTCGTTCGGTGAGTCTGGCGAACCTGAGGAACTCATGGAGAAGTACGGACTTACTGTCGATAACATCGTTGATGGCGCTCATGATGTGATAAAGAGAAGAGGTCGATAACATGAAGATATTTCTGGATACGGCAAATGTGGATCAGATAAGGGAAGCAAACTCCTGGGGCATAATCGACGGCGTTACAACGAATCCCAGCCTCATCGCCAGGGAGGGCAGGGACTTCAGGGAAGTTGTTGAAGAGATATGCACCATAGTGAACGGACCCATAAGTGCCGAAGTGATAAGTCTCGACGCCAAGGGAATGGTCAAAGAGGGAAAAGAACTGGCCAAGATCCACGAGAACATCAACATCAAGGTCCCCATGACCGCGGAAGGCCTGAAAGCAGTGAAAGAATTTTCTTCCCGTGGAATTAAAACCAACGTTACGCTGGTATTTTCAGCCAACCAGGCACTTCTGGCTGCCAAGGCCGGGGCATCGTTCGTCAGCCCGTTCGTCGGCCGGATCGACGATACCGGTCACGATGGCATGCAAGTAATCCATGACATCGTCCAGATATACCTGAACTATGCCTATGACACCGAGATAATCGCAGCTAGCGTCCGTCATCCGATACATGTATTGGAATCGGCCAAGGCCGGCGCGCATATCGCAACCGTTCCGTGGAAGGTCCTCCAGCAGATGACGAAGCACCCTCAGACGGATCTGGGCATCGAGGCCTTCCTGAAGGACTGGGAAAAGGTTCCGAAGAAGTGATTGACGATTTTCGATTTAGGGATTGTAGATATACGACGATTGTAGATTGACGATTGTAGATTGTAGATTTACGACGGATTGACGACGTTGCATATTATCGGCACAAATCTAAAATCGAAGATCTAAAATCTAAAATTTCAAAAAACTGAACTCTTATCTTTACGATATGATATATATGCACCAGCGCATTATTAGTCCCGAATGAACCGCCAAACCTACGAGAAACTGGCAGTCGCAATACTGCTCATGGCCTTTGTTTTCGTCCTGGGCAATCTAGTGTTCAATCTGGAGAATCTCTTCATAGGTGAAGACAACATCCCGGAATTCATACCTGGCAGCGAACAGGCACAGGACATTGCCACGAATGATACATTGGCTCATGCCATCAGGTGGATTTATTACGGTTTTCTGGGATTCTGCATTGTCATGGTCCTCATCGGTGCCGTGTCATTCACTGCCTCCAAGGACAGGAAGAAATGGCGCAAGATGTTTTACCAAATGGTGAGCGTTCTGCTGATAATCGGAGTGATATTCGCCTTCGGCTATTTCTACGATGATATCGAAAGCAGCGTCATGGGTGGTGGCAGCACGGATATTCTTCCGGGCGGCGGCGGGAATGCCTCCACCGGCAACGGCACAGCCCTGCCTCCGGAAAGCCCTGATACGCTCAAGGTGGTGCTAACTTTCGGGTTATTTGCCATAATTTTCCTGTTCTGCATAGTCGCAGTCATGGGTTTCGTCAATATTCTCAGGATGCGTTCCACCAACCTGGATTATTCGGACATCGAGAAAGATAAACAGGAAGTGGCCCAGACCATCCAGCGTACGATTGACGCTCTGGCGGGGGGTTCGGACACCCGGGCGACCGTCATACGCTGTTACACCGACATGTGCAAGGTCATCTCCAAGTACGGCGTCAAGGAAGAGGAGCATCTCACACCCAGGGAGTTTCAGAAGCTCGCTCTGGACAACCTGCCGGTACCGGAGGAGCAGATGCGGGCCCTGGTGGACGTTTTCGAGGAAGCACGTTACAGCCACCACAATATGGATGAGCAGGACAGCGCAAGGGCGGTGAAGGCCCTGGAAGCAGTGAGGAAGAACCTGCTGGTTGTGAAGAAACCGTCTGTCCAGGAGGCTGAGTGAAATGGAATACGAATCTTCCGTGACCGGCGAGGTTTCCGCGGAGCGCCGGCATTCCGGCAAGTCACGCACGATGGATGACATAATGTACGCGGTCATGGGCGAAGCCACCCCGGGAAACATACTGGTGATGATTTTTGCCGTTGTGTTCTTTGCAGCGACCCCGGTGGCCATGCTTCTTATTTTCGGAACCTACAGCGGCGGAATGAGATGGCTGATAACACTGGGCATAGTGGCGATTATGGGTTTTGTGGCGATTTACCTGATGAAGCACGGGATCGAATCCACCAAAAAGACCAGGGCGGTCAGGGAACCGCAGACAGAGTTCAGAGGCGAACTGACCGGTCTAACTGAGACGGTTGACAGGGCCAAGGGCGGCTATGTTTACAGCCAGCAAATGCTGAGAGAGAGACTGTGCGACGCCATGCTGGAGAAGGTGGGCCTGGCCAGGGACATGGACAATGATGGGATGATTGCAATGCTGGAAGCCGGAAATGCAGAATTCGTGGGCGATGAGTATCTGGCAAATTTTTTGCTGGCAAACAGGCGCGGCGTCAAGGGCTGGGACGATACCAGGATGCAGGCCAAGGGCAAGTCCGCGGAACGCGGCAAAAAATTCATGCTTGAGTTGGATATATTACTGGGAAAAATGGAGGCGATTGTTTGAAAATCGAGGAAGTGGCAAGGAATTGCATGGGCATAAGGACAGAGGTGGCCAAGGCCATCGTCGAGAAGGATTCGGTGATAGAACAGTTGATGCTGGCCTTCCTTGGTGGGGGGCATGTCCTTTTCGAGGATTATCCCGGGCTGGCCAAGACCCTCATGGCAAATTCCTTTTCCAAGGCCATCGGGTGCGGGTTCAAGCGGGTCCAGTTCACCCCGGACCTTCTTCCGGCGGACATCACCGGCACTTTCATACTGAACCGTTCTACCAGCCAGTTCGAGCTGAGGAAGGGCCCGATATTCACCAACATACTGCTGGCGGACGAGATTAACCGTGCGCCTCCCAAGACACAGAGCGCGCTTCTGGAGGCAATGCAGGAGTTCCAGGTAACGCTGGAGGGCGATACCCACAAACTTCCCGGGCCGTTCATGGTTGTTGCCACCCAGAATCCCATTGAGTATGAAGGTACATACCCGCTCCCGGAGGCGCAAATAGACAGGTTCCTCATGCGGCTCAGCATCGGTTATCCCAGTCTGAAAGGGGAAGCGGAAATACTCAGGAGAAGGCGGGCCAGAAAGACAGATGAAGTGGCCATGACCAGCGTATCGTCTCCCGCGGTGATTCTCGAAATGCAAAGGGCCATCGAGGACGTTCACGTGGATGCAGACATCGAAAATTACATTGTGTCAATAGTCCATGAGACCAGAAAGCACGGCCAGGTGGAAGTGGGCGCCAGCCCCAGGGGGTCGCTCGCGCTCATGAAATTATCTCAGGCCAAGGCCGCCGTGGCGGGCCGCGATTACGTGCTTCCTGATGACGTGAAGGACATTGCGGTTCCGGCACTGGCACACAGACTCATTCTGAAACCCGACCCGTGGATAAAGGGAATAAAGCCGAAAGTCATAATCGACAAGGTGCTGAGTACGGTGCCAGTCCCGAAGGCCCGTGCATAAGGAGAAACATGCGCTCGGCCAAGGGTTTCTGGCTGGCCACTGCGGCTGTATCATGCATTGTTGTAGGTATATTCCTGGCCAGCGGCGCTGTCGTTGCCCTGTCCCTCCCCATTGTGGCATATATCGGCATGATGGCCCTTCTTCTTGAGAGCGGTGAAGCCAAGTTGGAAGTGAAGAGGTCCGTATCCGATACCCGCATCATGGCCGGCGATATCATAGAAGTGGAGATAACAGTGCGCAACCTGGGTCCGAAGATAGATCTTATCGAAGTGAAAGACCGAATTCCCGACCACCTGGTGGTGAAAAAAGGAAACAACGTCGCCCTCATGAGCCTGGACCCCGGTGAGGAGCAGTCGTTCTCCTACACCCTGGGATGCCCTCTAAGGGGCAGGTATGTTCTTGACAACATGGCAATAACAGTGATGGATACCGGCAGGTTGCACGCCGCCAGGCTCGATTTCAGGAACAAATCCGAATTTTCCGTTGTTGCCACCGTGGAACCCATCAGGGGCGTGAAGATTGCTCCGAAGAAGACACGCAATTGGGTGGGCATGATAAAATCCAAGCGGGTGGGCATAGGCACAGAGTTCTACGGGCTGAGGGATTATGTTTCAGGAGACGAGCTTCGCAAGATAAACTGGAAGGCATCTGCCCGTTCCGAGGGACTGCTCACCAATGAGTTCGAATCGGAATGTTCGGGGGACGCGACCCTCATACTGGATGCCAGGCTGGAAGCGAATGTCGGTCTCATCGAGAGCTGCTCCGTTGAGCATGGCGTCCGGGCAACATCCACAATCGCTTCCCAGATACTGAAGGACAAGAACCGCGTCGGCCTCATAGTTCTCAGGGACATCATTGACGAGGTTTATCCGGCATTCGGCAAGCGCCAGTTCTACAAGCTGAGCGAACATCTGTTGGATGTTAAACCTCTCGGGCTGTTGCCGTTCGAGAACGTGGGCTGGATGGTCACCGGTTATTTTCCGCTCGAATCGCAGATAATCATTATCAGTTCCCTCACCGACCGCGATATCATAACCACTATCGGCGATCTGTGCGCCCGCGGTTATGACGTTGTGGTGATATCTCCGTCGCCGATAAAGCTGGAATCCTGCCTTGTGGATGACACCCCGGAAAGAACCATGGCATCCCGCATCCTGGAACTGGAAAGGGACAATCTAATTTCCGAACTCAGTAAATATGCCAGGATAGTCGACTGGGACCCGGACGACCCGCTGGCCAATGCGTTGAGGGGGGTGAGCGCATCGCTGAACAGGAGATAAGCCCGAACAAAATTCATTACATTCAAGCCTTGCCAGTGTTGCTGCTGGCAATTCTCTCAGCATGGCATCTCTATTCGTATTTCACAACCATTGCTGTCGGCGCCCCGCTCCTGCACCTTGGGACTATTATTGTGGCAATCCTCATGACGCTAGCGTCCCTGTTCCTCAGAAATACGGATAAGGAAATTTCCAGATACATGGAATCCCTCGTCGAACCCATCAGACCGCAATTAATCGGCATGGTCTGTTTCATACTGGCAGGGTTGCATTTCATTACCATACCCGCGGAGCCCATATTCCTGAAGATGGCGTACCTGGTGGTGGTGCTGGCATTCTTCGAGACCGCCGGCATGGCAAATCGGTTCCTGCCGGCAATTTCCGGTGACGTGGCCCAGGTGACGAAAGACACTCTGAAAAGGCTTCTGCTGAACCAGGTCGGGATGCTGGCAATGGTGTTCGCTCTTTCGGTGGTATTGCTCTATATGTCCCTCATGGTCGTGGTCGGTTTCTCGGAAACCTGGACAGTTGCACTGCTGGCCGCCATAATGATACTGTCGCTGGCTTTTATGACGATGGTAAGAAGACTTTAACCCCGCAAAATTATGCATCTTGAATGCTCATTATAATTTTGCGGAAATTCCACACACGATGAATCTGTTTGTTGATACATTGATGATTCATGGCGAACGCTCCAGAATGTTTGAATTTAGTTTTCGCATTCACCGATTGTTTGGAAAATGAAGGGAATTCTATGGTGCTGGATTTAGCTAACAAAACATTGCCGCACCATCGTCGAATGCTCTGCGATAGATTGTTGAGAGATGCATTCAACATGCGGGAGATGCGCGGTGGATTCGGGCATGACGTTTGGGGGATATGCGATGTTGCCAAAGGGGCAATGTCCCCGCCAGGGCGCAGTGTCCCGCAGGGGCACGGAGGCATGTCTGCGTGTTAAGTGACCGAAGCCCGAGAAGGGTTGAGGCGTGGACACAAAGTGTACGCAGAGTCGTGAGAGAACCACTCTTTCATGGGGAGACCACACTTCAATTTTTAAAATAAAAGTTATGCTTATATAATTGCTATGCCTTAACCATGAATTATTAGGAGGGAAAAAATGCCCATTTCAGTCATAGGTCCACCTGCTAGCGGAAAGTCGACATTTCTAGGATTATTGTATCAAGAAATGGTGAGATACACGAATAATTACAAAACAGAATTTGCTTTTTATGCAAGACCAGATGTTCAAACTGTGCTCGGAAAGATGAATAGTGATATGAAACAAGGAAGATTCCCCGAACCTAATCAAATGGGAGATTTCAGCGAGATGTCAATTTTAATTGGTTATAGGCCTCCAAAGATTTCCACAGACAAATTTAGTGATGCTTTGAAATCAATTACTGATAAACAGCAGCGCATCTATCGCTTATACAAAAAATGGGGCATATTCTTAGTGCTTATGATGCTCCTGGTGAAGAAATAATGTATTACACGAAAACAGGAGTATTTAAAGATCCTCGTTTAGAAAATACTTTCAATGCAGATATAGCGGTATTTTTGGTCGACTGTTCGATTTTTACAAGAGATTTAGAGGGAGAAAGACTCGAAGAACAACATTACTATGACGAACAACTAGCCACATTAATATCTGCATTTGTAAAATATCGATCTGAAAATAAGAAGTTGAGCAAGAAAAGGCTATATCCCGTTTTTGTTTTGACTCAAATGGATAACATGGACAATTCCATAGATGACAGACCAAAAATCGGTGAAGGCCATATGTGGAATTATGATTCAAAAGAAGCACATGAAATTGGGAATGAATTATTTTCTAAATATTTGCCTCTTTCAAAGTCTGTTATCATTGGTGCATCAACTATGAAGGTAGTTTTAGAAGAAAATAAATTTTTCTTCAGCTGGGTTCAGATGGATGGTAAATCTCCAGAAGGTGTACAAACAATGGAATCTCAGCGTCTTGCATATAGAGATGATTTAAAAGACCCTTCTGGGCATGAATTTAAAGGCAATGTATTTGCTCGTGGGCAATATTTGGAATTCATCATGTATCTGAAAGAAATTTGTGAATTTACCAAGGATTCAAGTAATCTTGCCAAAGAGTATCTTGATGGACAGAAAAAAGCTCAACCAATCAATCAAGGTAATTAGGTGGCCCTTCATGCAAATCGACCATTTCATTTGGATGCCAAAGAAGCCAGATCTTTATGCTCAAAAGAGATTTTCAGGTTATACTAGTGATATCTCACCTCAGCTTTATTCACCGCTATTTCATGGAGATTTCATTCCGACTGAAAGTGGAACCAGCAGAAAAAATGAGGAGTATAATACATATGTTTTGTTGAATAATGATAAAATGGAATATGTTCTGTTTTCCAATATATTCACCAAAGAGCAAATTGTCATGGGCGGGAAACCTAGAATCTATTACCACAATCATGCAGCGATTATTGACAAAAAGCATCTCAAGGCAAAATCGATTTCGTTATTGGATGTGGCAGATAAAATGAAGGAATATCGGGGGGAAAATGGTTTACCTGAAGAACTGGACACAGTGATTGAAAAAATATCAATTCCAGAAAAATCAAGCAAAACCACTTATTCATCTGAGTTAAAAAAGTTGATGAGCAAGCCAGCAATTAGATATTATGCTACTAGAGTCATTTCCAAACCCAAATCGAGAACTATAATGAACACAAAAGATTACGACAACAGAACACGATTAAAACTAGCGGTGTGTCTGGCTGAATTTCTTGATTACGAACTTGGGCATACAGCTATATCCTTTACCACCGGAACCCCGAAACCCGCATATCATTCCCTGTTTAATCTTGCAGTAATAAATGAAACCCTTTTCCCTGCAAATCATGCCGATGAATGGGAGGAAATTGCATTTAATAAACTATCTACTATGAATGCTGAAATCCCTGAAGCAGAGCCAGTTTATTCTCTGATTGAGAAACTGTTCACTTAGTTTCATTATTTCAATTCATCAATAGCTTTGTAATACTGCTTGCTTCTAATTTCTAAATTATCTCCATTCGATATCCTTGAATATGCATATAATCCACCAATTATGCCTGGAAGTAGTTTGATAGTGTTTTTTCCTTCAAACTCAATCCAGTATTTTGAGGCTTCACCGTTCCATTCACCTGCCATTGTAATAAATTCAGATCGGGCAATTGGATCATCTTTGACTAATTTCATTAGATTCTGTATGGACCTTTTCCCGTTAAAATCTGTGGCATCCATGTTTTTAATAGATTTTTCTAACTCAATATTTTTTTGCTGATTTCCATTTGCTTCAGTTAAGCGTCCTTTCCATGCTTCGCTTGTGATAATCGCCGAAGACGTTCCAATCTCTGCGGAATCTAGTGACTTTTTCGTAGTATCTGTCGATTCTTTGTTCCTACCCATTATTTTTAGAATCTTTTTTCTATAACGGTAGGTTGCCAAACTTCCTAAAACAGTCAACATGATAGAGATTAACGATATCCAAGAAATATTCTCGTTTGAAGAAGATGTAGAATTTGGGGTAGCATTTGCGATATTCGAATAGCCAATAGACTCACCAACCGAATTCTTTGCTTTGACTTTGTAATAATACGTCTGATTATTGATTACTCCGGTATCTGTATAAGTGAGAGCGTTTCCAACTTCAATAAGGAACGTTTCTCCTCCACTAGTGGTTCCACGATAAATCCGGTAGTTGGTAATGGCTGAACCACCGTCAGAGGATGGTGCCTGCCAGTTCAACACCACTTTATCATCTCCAGCAGTAGCAATCAGGTTCAGGGGAGCAGACGGCACACTTATTACTCCCGATATTGGTGTCGCATCATCTTCGTTTGAGTATGTTGCTGATTCACCAACCGAATTCTTTGCTTTGACCTTGTAGAAGTATATCTGTCCATTAGTTAGTCCAGTGTTGGTATATGTCAAAACGTTTCCAACTTCAATAAGGAACGTTTCTCCTCCTGAAGTGGTTCCGCGATAAATCCGGTAGTTGGTAATGGCTGAACCACCGTCAGAGGATGGAGCCTGCCAGTCCAACACCACTTGACCGTCACCGGCAGTAGCAACCAGGTTCTGAGGTGCAGAAGGCTCGGTTGCTCCTGGTATTGTTGGTACTGGTGTCGCATCATCTTCGTTTGAGTATGTTGCTGATTCACCAACCGAATTCTTCGCTTTGATTTTGTAGTAATACGTCTGGTTATTGGTTACTCCGGTATCTGTATAAGTGAGAACGTTTCCAACTTCAATAAGGAAAGTTTCTCCTCCGCTAGTGGTTCCGCGATAAATTCGATAGTTGGTAATGGCTGAACCGCCGTCAGAGGACGGAGCCTGCCAGTCCAACACAACCTGGCTGTCACCAGGAGTAGCAACCAAGTTTTGAGGGGCTGAAGGGATAGAAATAACATCAAATGAATTGCTTGTTCCTACTTTTCCACCCCCTGAAACATCAATAGTAACTCCTGTCTGAGCTTGGGTGATTGTGACATCTCCAGTCCACACACCACTTGTGAATGCGCCAGATATTGTAGGAGTGATGGTTCCAGTTGTATCACTCAGAGTAACCGTTCCTGTGAAATCCGTAAATGGAGTTCCTAGTGTATCACTCATTGCTCTAATGGTAATGGAAAATGCTGTTCCCGATTCCTGTGGATTTGCTATGATATCAAACTCAAAATGGTCAAGGGTTGGAACACCTCCTGTATTGGTATAGAGGATTGTACCAGCATCTCCCACGGCCCATCCAATATCTCCAGTTCCAAAATCAATACCTCTTAGGTATTGTGTAGTTCCACTGTTCTGATATTCTGTGTTCGAGGTTAGAACCTGGCCTCTTATTATTGTTCCAGTCATACCTACAGTGTTCCAATTACTAGAAGCATAACTAACGTCTAAAAGAGGTGTATTTCCGGATGTTGTGTGAAGCAAATCCCAAGTGGTTCCACCATTTTCTGTTTTAAACACCTTGCCGGGATTATTACTGGGATCATTTGCATGGTATGCTACAATATATCCATAGGTACTTCCTGAAAAACTAATACGATTACAATTATAACCTGTGGCAGTAATTGATTGAGCACTGTACGTTGTGAACCCATCATCTGAGAAAAGAACAAAACCATTACTTCCGCTTGCGCCAGTAACCCAGGCATGAGTTAGATCAAGGTAATCAACACCGAACGTATTTTGATTAACCAACTGCTGTTTCAAAACCCAGTTTGTTCCTCCATCTGTAGTGCGAAAAATATAGCCATCACTACCCTTTGACCCCACTATTATTCCGCTTTGATCATATGCAAATCTTACAGCCTTTAAACCCACATCTTCATAACCAACAGGTAAAGATTGAGGTGCCCAATTTTGCCCCCCATCTGAAGTATGTAAGATCACTCCATCAGGAGTATCTCCGACCGCCCATCCAAGGTTATTATCATAAAAGTGGACATCCCTTAAAATGCCTGGGCCAACATAATATTGTTCCCACCAAGTGTTACCATTATCACTAGTGTTGATTATTAGTTGACCTATTCCAACTGCCCAGGCTTTAGGGAACTGATTTGCCACTGCACAAAGAGCTACACCGGGTCTGGGACTTGTTTGAACTACCCACCCAATATCCGCTTCAGAATTTATTGTCACAAACGGCGCAAGGCACATACTTATGATTATTATGCTCAATATTATTGTTCCTACTTTCCTCATCTCATCCACCTCGTTTTTTCCCATAGTCATTATATCGCATCCCTCTTAATTATCCTTTCGCCCGGTCTCCCCTCCCATACTGGCTCCCGGAGCCAGCGGTTCGCTCACGATTTCACTTAACGGGTGGGGGACATACGAAGTTGCCGAAGGCAATGTCCCCCGTCAGGGCGCAGTGTCCCGCAGGGGCACGGAGGCATGTCCGCGTGTTTGACGACCCGACCGAAGGGAGAGTGCAACGGGGTCGAGGCACGAAGTGCCGAAGAAGTTCGAAAACCTGCCGTAAATTCCATTGTTGCCGTAGTTTTTTCTTACTCTATTCATCGTTCAGTTCCTCCGTCGTGGGGGGTGTTCTGTCATCCAATGAATCAAGTTTTCGTCTCAATTTTATCATTAAATGCCTCAATGAATTCCGTTTTTAAATCCTCGTTATAGAATGGAAGGCCAATAATTTTGTAATCTTTATCTTCTGCCAGTACCTCAATTTGATAGTTACTATCTATCTCTAATAGGAATTTTTGTTTCCAATGATCAGTTTCAAGTAAATGGCTGCCTTTCGGCTCTACAAAAATCTGGTAATAAAGAATATTTTTCGTTTTCTTCTCCTTTAAAAATAGAACGAAATCCGGCTCCAAGGCTTTCCCATCAGAGAATCGATAAAGCTGGAAAATCTTCTGATTTCTAAGAAGATATATGTCCGTGTATTTCTTTCGTAACCTATCAATTACATCGTTTATGAATCTGACAAAATATTTTTCTTCTGACGTTCCATAATTTTCTTCATAAACATACCAGTCCTTGTTTTTCAGGTCTAATCGTAAATCTTGTTTTAGAGTTTCGCTCATTCCGATACCGATTTCTTTGTCAGATGTATCGTTAACAGCGATATTGATGATTTTATCTTCCACAAAATCTTTAATCTTCTTAGCTTTGAATAACTTAGTACCGACATATTCAGTATATCCAGATTCGATATTATTTTGAAGTTTCTTTAATACCTCTGTGCATATTTCCAATTTATCATCGCTATTGAGGGTGTCTAATTTTGTAATTGAAGTAGTAACCTCTGCCTGAACATCTTTTAAAGCTTCAATGAAATTGCTGGCAGATTTTGATTTGGGGAAATATTTCTGCATGTTGTCGAATTTGTAAAAATCAAGTCTGGCTAGAGATTTTCGCAGAATGTGATTTCCGAAGTCGTTCAGCTTAAAAATCTTTGATTTTTTCTCTTCAACATCCTTCTTTTTTTCCCCGTTGAATATAGTCGAATCTCTAACATATCCAGTTCTAAGGCCAATTTTATACAATGTATCGATGTCCAAATCAGATATATCTTTGATTTTAATTCTATCTGACTCTTTCTTTTCATTAATGAATATCAGGCCATCAGACCAAAAATCAGATTTCTTAAAATCATCTTTGACTTTCAAATGAATTTCTCTCTTTTCCGGTGGCATGATGCCAGATTCCACCAAAGCCGTGGTCAATTCTTGAATGTATCTCGGATTGTGGGCACTATGGTAATAAAGTTCTTCAAGAATTTTTAACTCGTTGTTGGGCTCATCGTCATACTTTCTCTTGAATCGTTCCTGATCATCGGTTATTGTGAAAGGAAAATATCTGGCACCCCTTCCGATAAGTTGGGCCTCTGCTATGGTTGTTTTACCCGGCTTTCCTGCTTTTGCATCTCTTGTATCGTAAAGTCGTACAATGTCAAACAGATTAAGGACGTCCCAACCTTCGTTAAGCATACCAACTGCAAAAACAACCCGAATTTCGTTATCTTTATCCTCAAGTGAATTCACCAACATCTGTTTCTCTTCACTCTCACTCTTTGAATTTACAGATATGCATTTATTTTCATGAAATTCTTCCTTTATCTCGGATACCAGATTATCTAATGTAATGTCGTTTTCTTCAAAATATCTAAAAGCAGTATCAAGGACCGATTTTTGTTCTACGTTATTTTTTATTTTAGACATGTCCTCTATTTTCAAGGATTTGATATTTTTCTTAAATTCATCCTCAATCGCAGTAGATTCATCAATAGTTCTAGATTTCAATAAAATTACTGGCTTGATAAATTTCTTATGTTTTTCTGCGATTTTTCGTCTATATTGACTGAGAATAACTGCTTGTAAAGTTCTTTCAATAGGTTCTAAATCAGCTTCCATCACCTTGACTTCTTTTGAAAAGCCATCTAATCTAAATTGTTTTAGTGAATAATCATAGATTATTTTGCTGTCATATTTTTCTCTAATGGCGGGGTGGCTCAAGTCAACGGTTGCGGTATATTCCAGCATGATATTGCCTAAGTTGGAATTGAAAATGTTATTCACGGTATGTTCCCAGGTTGTTTTAGCGAGTTCT
>VMTD01000053.1 GCA_013791785.1 Methanobacteriota archaeon | reverse complement strand
AGATGGGGAGCACTTTTATTGAACAAGTCCTCGCAGAAGAGCAGCTTGAAAGCGCCCGTATCCGCAGACTTAAAAGTCGCGGTATGTGGGCGAGGACATGTTCAATCATTTTCTCCGCTGGCTCACCTACGCAAAAAGAAAAATTTGGAAATAGAAAAACTCCGGTGAGCCTGCTCGAAAATGATTACCGGATGCCGTCGGTCTCGTATTTGCGTACGAGACGCCGCAGCATCTCGGCACTGAATGATTCTTCTTCAAAGGGCTGCTTTCTCATCCTGTGGGGCAGTGCCATCTCGGCGGAAAGTATCACATCATCCGGCGTTGATTCGGTCCTGCCCTCGAAGGCCGCATTGGTCCGGGCGGTTCTTTCGATTATGATGTCGCCTCTGTGGCCGTCAATGTTGAAGTCTATGCCTATCTTGGTGATGATTGCCAGAACTGAATCGGGTGTCGTGACTTTCGGCATCAGCGTCCTGGCGCGGATTATCTCCTCCCGCAGGGCCTTGAGCTTGTCCCTGTGCTGGTCCCTGAACACCACCGGGTCAAGGGAGAATTCCCTGGTGGCCATCATGACCTCGACTCGCTGCTCGACGTTGTGGATGCCGGTGACCTCTGCCTGGAGAGCCAGCCGGTCCAGCAATTGTGGCCTCAGCTCGCCTTCCTCGGGGTTCATGCTACCGATTATTATAAACTCGGAAGGATAATTTAAACTGATGCCTTCTCTCTCGATGGTGACCATGCCCATGGCCGCCGCATCCAGAAGCACATCCACAACGTTGTCCTCAAGGAGGTTTATCTCATCCACGTAAAGAATTCCGCGATGGGCCTCTGCCAGCAATCCCGGTTCGAACGACCTCACTCCCTCGTTCAGAATGCGTTCTATGTCGATGCTGCCGACCAATCTGTCTTCAGTGATGTTCAGGGGAAGATTGACAATCTTGGTGGGGGTCTTGGTGGCCTTTATCTCACCCTTTTCCTGAAGCGCTTTGCAGTCATTGCAGAACTTGTCCGGTTTCTTGGGGTCGCAATTATACTTGCAACCCTCAACGACCTCGATTGGGGGGAGAATATCAGCCAGCGCCCTGACTGCAATGGATTTTCCGGTGCCCTTCTCACCGCGTATCAGAACGCCGCCCACTTTGGGATTGACAACATTGAGAATAAGTGCGCGCTTGAGAACTTCCTGACCCACCATGGCCGTGAAAGGGAATTCTGTTTTCTTGGTCTTCATCCGGGGGACATCTGGTTGCTTGGCTTCGGGAATGTGAATACCTCCTTAACCCTCCAGTTCGGCTTCCCTGGACTTCACCAGCTTGAGTATGCTTTCCTCGCTGAATTCCTCGTCCTCCGACGGGCGGCGCCTCATCCTGTGGGGAAGGGCCATTGCAGCCGCGGACGCAACGTCCTCGGCGGTTGTCTCCAGCCGGCTCTCGAAAGCCGCATTCGCCCTGGCGGCCCTCTCTATGATTATGTCGGCCCTGTGGCCGTCAACATCGAAATCAAGGCATATCTGCGCTATCAGCTTGTAAATTCTCGGCGGTGTGGTGACATTGACAATCAGGCTTCTGGCCTTGTCTATCTTGGCCCTGAGCTCCAGGCGCTCTCCCTCGAATTTTTCTCTGAAGGCGGTGGGATCGGAAGTAAATGCCTCACGCCTCTTGACTATCTGGATTCTCTGCTCAACGTCCTTGATGCCGATAACGTCGCACTGCAATGCCAGCCTGTCCAGTATCTGGGGACGTAATTCACCTTCCTCGGGATTCATGCTGCCGACTATGATGAATCTGGACGGATGGCTGATGCTCATTCCCTCACGTTCTATGGTGACAACGCCAGACGAAGCGGCGTCAAGTAATATGTCCACAATGTAATCGTCCAGAAGGTTGATTTCATCCACGTAAAGTATGCCGCGATGCGCCTCGGCCAATATTCCGGGTTCGAAGGATTTCTCCCCGGCAGCCAGTATACGTTCGATATCTATGCTGCCCACCAATCGATCCTCGGTAATGTTCAGAGGCAGATCCACCACCTGCACAGGGCGCTGGAATGATTCCAGCTTTCCGGAATCGTGCATGGCTTTGCACTCATTGCAGAACTTGTCAATTTCCTTGGGGTCACAATTGAATTTACAGCCAGTGACCTCGATATCAGGCAACACTTCCGCAAGGCCCCTGACGGAAACGGACTTGCCGGTTCCCTTCTGGCCGCGTATGAGGACGCCGCCAACTTCCGGGTAGACCGCGTTCAGAGTAAGAGCACGCTTCATTTTCATCTGGCCAACCATGGCTGCGAACGGGAACAGCACGCGCTTCTGCTTGCCGCGGTCCAGCATCTTGGCTGCCGCTTCCTTCAGCCGGAGACGGTCCTGTTCCTCGAACCTCTGCCTCATCTGGCTCTCCAGCTCGGTCTTGAGGGACATCATCTCCTGTTCTTTCATGCGCAATTTATCCCTGGTCTCATCGAACAGGTTCTTCTGAATGTCAAGCTCGTTCCGGGACTTGATAAGTTCCTCCTCCTTCATGCGGAGTTTCTCCTCCTCCTCCACCATCATGTCCCCGGCGCGCTTCTCCAGTTCGGTCTGGATGAGGCTCTCCATGTCATCCTCCTTCATGCGGAGCTTCTCTTCCTCTTCCATCATCTGCTGGGTCTTGAGGTCCAGTTCAGACTTTATGGATGAGATTTCTTCCTCCTTCAGCCGAAGTTTTTCTTCTTCCTGCTGTATCTGCTCGTTGAGGCTCTCTAGCTTGGTTTTTATTTCATCAATCTCGTCATCCTTCATGCGGAGCTTTTCTTCTTCCTCCTCTATCATCTTCTGGTACTCTTCCTCCAGGTTCTGCTGTATCTCCAGCTTTTCCTCTTCCTTCTCAAGGTAGAGTTCCAGTTCACCCCTCTTCTGGGCATCGAGAACCACCGGGTACCAGATTATGCACAGGACGTCCAGTATCCACATGAATATCAGAAGCCCGAGCAGAGCCAGAATCAGTATCAGGTCTATGCCAACAAAGGTGCGGAAGTGCGTGGCGTCTATTCCAAGCGAGATAATCATAATCCAGGTTGGAACCATCGATAGCCCAAGATTGATTTTCCTGTCCCAGAGGTGGAGAACAAGGTCCACCATTGTGACAATGACCCCGAAGAGCAGTACCGGAACGCTGGTTATCTCGTCCAGGGTCGGCGTGAAGTTGAAGAAAATTACATTCGGAACATCGGCCTGGGTAGTGAAATTGGAAATTGTGAAAATGAATTCCATCAGAACAAAAATCGCAAGGAACACGAAGAAGAACAGCGTTATCAGGCTGAGGGTGTAATAGCTGAAAATGCCGGTTTTACGCTCCTTTGCCAGTTCCTCCCGTATCAGTTCATTCCGGGCCTCTCTTTCTATGCGTTTTTCGTCCTTCACCTCGGCTTCGTCCAGAACATAGCCGCCAATGGGGCCGAAACCGTTGCCCATGCGTACCTTGTCAAGGCGCCTGCCGAATTCGTCTTCCGTTATTTCACCGCTCCTAAGCTGTTTCTCAAGATTCCTCTGTTCCTTTTTCAGCTTTTTGAGCATGATTTTTTTGTCTTTTTCTGACAGCTTGCCGTTCTGGCCCATTTCAACAGTCTCGAGATCCTTGCCCTCGGCCTCGTCCAGGACATAGCCGCCAATGGGGCCGAAACCATTGCCCATGCGAATCTCGTCCAGGCGTTTGGCGAACTCCTCCTCGGTAATCTGGCCCTTCTTGAGTTTCTTCTCCAGGTCCTTCTGTTCCTTGAGGAGCTTCTTGAGCATGGCTTTCTTTTTCTTCTCGGAAAGGTTGCCGTTCTTGCCCAACTCCGCTGCCTCCACAGATGGTTTTTCATCTGGAACTGCATCTGCATCGGATGTTTCTTGAAGCTCTGGTTCGATGGGTTCCGTCTCTTCTTCAGGGGGTTCAGCCGCCTGGATTTCCTCTTCTTCCTTGGTGTCCTCCTCTTGGGCGGACGCCCTGTAAATATTCAGATCAGTGTAACAATGCGGGCATATGTCAGCCAGTTTGTCAATGCCCATACCGCATACATCGCACGATACAAGGAATTCGGTGCTGGTGCCGCAATTGGGACATGCCTTGGTACCCTTGGCTACAGTGTTTTTACAGCTCGGGCAGAGGAACTCGTTTTCTGCGAGGACAATCTCTTCGCTTTCCTCGCCCGGAGCGTCCGAAGATTCATTATCCCCCACTTCAATGTCCACACCGGCCTCGCCGCCCACGGCACCGGTATCCCAGTCATCGGAATGAACGGAATCGTCTGTCTGCGGTTCTGTGTCGGGAACATCTTCTAAGTTCATGTTGTCGAGATCGAGCACTTCAGTGACATCCTCTGTGGACTCATCCGCTGGAAATCCTGCCTGCGGGAGCTCCGCTCCGCAGACTGAGCATACAGTCAGCTCGTCATCGTTTGTGACACTCTGGCAGATTTCACATTGTCTATCCATAGTTTACCACTATTTTTCACCGGAGGTTGAATGACTGGCCTCCACAGCCTTTGCGAGTTTGTTATTGGAATGTCTCCTGTACACCATGAATCCGGCCCCCCCGATACCTATGAATGAGGACAGGCTGATTGGTATCACCACATCGGAAAACACTGGCGCAGGCGTGTATTCCGCAGAGAACGGACCGTTGTATTCGCAGGTCAGCTGCCCCCTGTCCATGGCCAGTATGTTGATGCTATAACCAGAAAATTTATGGAAAGCAAAACTCACCCTCAGACCGATTTCCACCACCGCGTTATCCGGGTTCCAGGGTGCAACCGGCAACGGTATCCAGGTGGATCGGGTCGTATCAAGGTAGTCACCGGCCGTCTGGTTCCAGAGAATCGTGGCCACTGACGTAGAACCGAGGCTGGAATACTGCATGTAGCTCACGCGGCTTATGGGCCGATCCTGATTGTCCATAATAGTAACGTTGATCGAGAAAATGTCGTTCCAACCGTTCAGATCCTTTACTTCCACGTTCACGTAGGTAAAATCATCTGTTTCGGTCAGGGATATATCTATGAAGCTAGGTCCGTCATTATCGACGCCGATACCACCCTGTTGCGCTCTGGAGGTTCCGGCTTGCACAACTAGGAATACAAGGAAAACTGAAAATACCAGCGATAAGCATCGTCTGGAATGGAATATCGAACTCATATGAACTGCCCTCCGTCGGTCAGAGAAACATAATGAAATTTGGAATATGTATGAGGTTTGCAGAAGACCATATCAGTTCCTCCTCTGCTTCTTTGCCTTTTCCTTTTTCTTTCTTATCCTGTCCTCAAGTTCCCTTCGTCTTTCTTCCTCGGATTTCTTGTAAACCCTGAAGAGTATGAGACCTATGGAAATGAAAATAACTGCCAATATTATGATGACCAGCACACTTGCGGAAATGGGGAGCGGTGTTTCGGTCTCCGCCGTGGCGGACACCACAACATTACTGGTGAAACTTCCGGTCCTGGAATCATCTGCCAGCCTCATATTGAAATTCGCATAGGCAATCATGGATGGCTGTTTCCACGGGGGCTGGGAGGAACAGGTGACATTGACAGTCACATGCTGTTCCACATTGTCCGACAGGGCAAGAAGGAATTCGTCGTCGTATTCGGTAACATCATGCATGAAACCGTTGAATGTGAGATTCTGCATGCTCTGGCCCATGTAAACGCTCTTGTTCCCGGTGAGGTACATATCCAGTGTGATGCTTCTCTTGTACGCCGAGTAATAGAAGGACTTGTACTGAACGGTAACTCCATCCATCTGGAACACCTGGTAACCGGGCCTGGCCACTGTGACCACCACATCGAATGTAGTTCTGGG
Source organism: Methanobacteriota archaeon (assembly GCA_013791785.1). GTDB lineage: Archaea > Thermoplasmatota > Thermoplasmata > SG8-5 > SG8-5 > UBA147. Next base: position 49,113 of record VMTD01000053.1, on the reverse strand, counting down.
AGCAATTATTGTCGAGACCGTGTCAGGGGTCATTAGCAATTGCGGTTCGCCGCTTATGAATCCTTTCACAGTGAATTTCCTGGGGCTCCAGGACTGGGCCTGGAAATCAACATAATGTATCCTCTGTTCCTTGGGAAGATATGTTCCGGTGGAGTTGGTAGCACCAAAGGACTGGGACGTTCCGAATACATCCACACTCTCGAATGTTATGTAAAGGTTCAGCGGAACATTTCCCGTGTTCCGGGTGGTCAGGTACTCCGATGCGGTGGCATTATTCGGAACCCATGAACTGATATAGCCGGTTCCGTAGGGGATTACGTTGAAGTAAAATGTGGGGGCGGACATGGATATTCCGGCCACCGGTGTTTCGACGGTTACGGGTTTATTCTGAATTTCCACGCCATCGACCAACACCACGAAGCGCCATGTTGAGGCAACGGCCTGGGAATCCACTGCCACGTAAAAACAATAGTTGTTCGCGTATCTCGCAGAATCGTCCATCATGTAATAATCATAAATATCATCGGCCCATGCGCCGGCAGAATAGCTCCAGGAATAATTGTTAGATTTGCTTCCGGCCGTGAACCCAGAAGCCAGATATGCCCTGAGCACAACATCGTCCGATGCCTGGGAAAGACTGACGGTGATATTGTGAATTATACCGGCAACCACCGTGGTCTTCTCGATGTCACCCATGGATATGGTCATGGTGGATGTGGCTTGCGCCTTGGATATAGGCTGCAATGAAAGCGATGCTATCAGTAACAGAAGCAGCACGCAAATAAACTTACGGCTCATCGGTACCTCCCATAGACCCGCAAAAACTTCATACGATATATTAGTTTTGTTTAGTATATTGTTACCGCCTTATGTAAATTAGGTTAATACATTGATTATAGGGTAAAGGCGCCCGATTTGTGCATTTCTTCGAATGGAATCAACAATGCACCGTCAGTTTCTCTTTTTGCGCGAAATGGAAATTCCCCTGGCCTTCTTGAAATTGATTCTGGCGGTCATTATTTTCTCGGACGAGAAGAACCAGGAAGCGATGTAGATGATTATAGCAGTGAATATCACCTGGTAGACAATGCCAAAAAGCACAAATGAGAAATCGCCGGTGTACATAGATTTGGCCGCAAGGACGGGGTATGTGAATGGTATTGCAAGTATGACGGCCTGGACCGCCCCGGGCAGCTGACCCAGGTCAACGAACATGAGAACCAGGGCAGGGATAAATATCGGCGCGTAAATAACCCCCAAAAGAGATTGGGCACTTCTCACATCCTCGGTAAAGGATGCCAGAAGCACGGAAAGGGACAGCGCCGAAACAAGAGAGAGGAACAGGGTGACAAACAATATTACTATCCCGGTTATTGTCGGGGCCATACCCAGTGCTGCAAGGTCAATGCTGCTTCCCTCGGCCCCCATGACGCTGGATATGTAGAAGGAAAATCCAAAAACGTACGCAACCACCGCAATGGCGGAGATTACCACAACGCCGGCAATCTTCCCGAATAGGATGGTACTCCTTGGAACCGGAGTGGTGAGAAGCGTCTCGAGTGTCTTTTCTTCCTTCTCCATGGCGACAGACGTTGCCGCAAGCTGGGCAGCCATGATGAGGAGAATCATCAGAACCATGGGAATCATGAGAGACTGTAGCATCATCTGACTGGTAATCTCCGAAGGGGAATTCGGCACGACCTCGCCCTTTACCACGGAGAGGCTTCCCAGGGTGATAGGGTCCTTCACCTCCGAGACGTTCTGGCCGGGAAATGCATAAGCCATTCTCTCGTCCAAAACGGACTGCTGATATTCGATTATGTATCCAGAAATCACGTCCGACGGAATGCCCTCGGAGATGGAGTAGGTTTTGAGCGGCGTGTAAAGAATCACAGTGGCACTGCCGTTGTTCTCGATGGATTGAGTGAAATTGGGCATGATGACCATGAAAAGGTCCACCGGATATTCTGTACCGTTGACCATCAGCTCGACATCGTTATAGACATAGTATTGGTCATTTACACCTCTGGATACAAGGTGACTCAGAAGGTCGCCGGAACAGTTTCCGCCATCGAGATTCACAACCCCCAGGTCGATGGAACTGGCAGAATCCTGCACCGAGGACATGGAGGCGTTCATTGCGAGGCCCATCATCGGGAACATGAGCATCGGGACGATTATCATACCAAGAAGGAGCCGACGGTCACGGATCATCTCGATTACCTCCTTCCGAATTATCTTGAGAAGTGGGCTGGATCTCAAACGCTCACCCCCTTGCCTTCCGGCATGTCGCTTGTTGCCTTGATGAAGACCTCTTCGAGATTCTCCGCGGAGTATTTGGCAATGAGTTCCTTGGGGGTGCCGACATCCAGCAGCTTGCCCTCATCCAGAAGGCCAACGCGATCGCAGAGATATTCCACCTCCAGCATATTGTGGCTGGACAGCAGCACGGTGATGCCAATGTCCCGCACGTATTCTTTCACTATGCCGCGGACATAATATGCATGCTTCACATCGAGGCCGCTGGCCGGCTCATCAAGTACCGCAAGCCGGGGTTTGCTCATGAGCGCCCTGGCGATGAGAAGTTTTCTTCTCATTCCCTTGCTGTACTCCTTGGTCTTGTCGTCTATCCTCTCACCCAGACTGGCAATGCCCACACCTCTTTTCACAACCTCGGCCCGGGACTGTTCATCGGGAAGTTCCAGCAGACCGGCCATGAATTCCAGGTATTCGCGTCCGGTGAGTTGCTTGTACGAACCGGCTTCCTCCGGCAGGTAGCTTATCATGGTTCGAACCAGTTTCGGGTTCTCTGACACATCGACCCCGAATATGGTTGCCGAACCGGAGGTCGGTGTAAGAAGGGTGGTGAGTATCTTGAGGGTGGTGGATTTTCCTGCGCCGTTGGGTCCGATTAGGCCGAAAATCTCGCCCTGTCGGATATCCAGAGAGAGTTCTGAAAGGGCAATTACATTCTTGTAATGCTTGGACAAATTCTTAATTTCAACGGCAATCGACATTTTAATCCGTATTTCATCATGAAGAACCTATATTTAGTTTATTGGGAAAGGTAAGAGTTCAGGTTTCTGAAATTTTAGATTTTAGATCTTAGATTTTAGATTTTTGTTGAGAATACGCCACGCCGTATTTTAGATTTTAGAACTTAGATTTTAGATCTTTGCTGAGAATATGCAACGTCGTCAATCCGTCGTAAATCTACAATCGAAAATCTAAAATCTACAATCGTTATTGCTTCATTACGCTGAATACTTACAAAAAGTTCCGGTATCGAGTGTGTTAATGGGGTAAATCCGAAAGAGTTGGGTATCGGAAACGTTTTAATAATCCAACCATTCACCCCCCACTGCGAGGAAAAGACATGAAGAGAAGTTCGAGAGTCTGGAAAAAACGCGGATCGCAACGCTGGAAATGGCGAAAAAAGAAGATGAGGCGCCGAAAGAGAGCACAGAAGATGCGCAAAGTCTAGTGTCTACCAGTTTTCGAACTGACCATATGGGAGTATGGGGTAACACGGTATCCTCGCTGGCTCCAGTTACAGGGATGATAACCACGGGTATTCTGAGGGTCTCGGAGACGTCCGAATCCGGTGATGAATAACTGGAGCGATGACCGGTAGATGGTCTTTGCAGGTAGGTACAGTTCCGCCGAAAGGCGGGGCGCCCTGCGGCAGATACCAGCTGATCTGGGTTCAAAATATCACTTGGAGCCTCCTCGGAGCCTTCTTTTAGGCTCCAAGGATCATTTGCGCCGAGAAATACTAAACACACAATCACATTTCTCGGCAGCAAAGAGGCCGGCACAGCCGGCCGGTATTACAAATATCTCCAAGAAGGGCAGCAGGCCAAGTCTGCTGCGATGGTATGAAAGTCCCAGTGCTCCCATTTTTTTATTTTCAGCTTAATAAATAAAAATAGGAAAATAAAATATTCAACTCAAATATGCCATAAAACTATCCCCGCCATTACAGGCGGGGCATGATTACCCAGACAACATAAAGGCGTGCAGTCCGAAAAACTTAATATCCCATTCCATTATTGACATTCGGTGAGAAATTGCCAATAATCAACCTAACAAAAGAGCATGAAAAGCTGTACTTCCATTGCCTTGAGGACTGGTCCCAGGAGATGAAGGAATCCGGCAATCACAAGGAATGCTGGCATGGGAAAATGAAGGACAGGGTCCGGGTTAAACTGGGAACCGATGAAAAGGGAAATGTGGGGGGAATGATTCAATATCTTCCCGTTGAGGATTCTTATGTGGAAGCCCATGACCTATACTTTGTTCTCTGCATCTGGGTGCATGGTTACAAGGAAGGCCGTGGAAACTTCCAGAAAAAGGGCATGGGGAAGGCATTGCTGAAAGCGGCCGAGGAAGATGTGAAGAACCTGGGCGCAAAGGGACTTGCTGCCTGGGGGGTATCTTTGCCGTTCTGGATGAGGGCCGCATGGTTCAAGAAACAGGGGTATGAGCCAGTTGATAAAAATGGCGGCATGGTCCTACTCTGGAAACGATTCTCGGATGATGCCGAGCCGCCGAAATGGATAAAGCAGAAAAAGAAGCCGCAAGGAGTTCCCGGAAAGGTGACGGTCACGGGATTCAATGCAGGCTGGTGCCCGGCCGGAAGCATTACTTTCGAGAGGGCGAAGAAAGCTGCGGCAGAGTTCGGCGACAGGGTTGTGTTCCGGCATATTGACACGTCGGACAGGGGGACTTTTCTGGAATGGGGCATCGACAATGCGGTTTTCATTGATGATGTAGAGATAAACACCGGGCCGCCGCTCACCTACGAAAAAATAAGGAAGAAAATTGAGAAAAATGTCAAGAAATTGAAGAGATAAATCATCTTTATATTCGGGAGAAGGTTTTTTAGCGGTTCGAGTTATATTGGGAGGCATGAAAGCCCTCGTTAAATGGAACAAGGACATGAACTTCCAGGGAAAGGTCGAGACCGGTGTTTGGGTACCCATGGGCCCCAGAACCGCGGAGGGACGCGAACCAACCGCCCCCACGCCCATGGAACTGCTGCTCGTGTCCCTGGGCGGATGCACGTCCATGGACATTGTCTGGATACTGCAGAAGAAGCGCATAGCATTCGATGATTTCTGGGTGGAGATGGAAGCCGAAAAAACTGAAGAGCATCCCAAGGTCTATTCATCCATACACCTGAAATTCGTTTTCGTCGGGAAGGGCCTGAAAATCGAACCCCTGGAGCAGGCCGCGAAACTTTCCGCCGAGAAATATTGCTCGGTTGGTGCCATGCTGGGGAAGGTCGCTACAATCACGCATGAGATAGAAATCCGGAAAAAATAGTGCGGGGAAAGGGATTCGAACCCTTGAACCACTAAGGACAGGATGTCCTATCTGGCATTTATGAACTCTTGCGTCATCAGACCTTAAGTCCTGCGCCGTTGGCCAGGCTTGGCTATCCCCGCAACAAACGTCCAATGACAATCTGATATTAAAGTTTGTTGCGCGAATTTGTGATTATGAATAAGCTACGGAAACATTGCACCAGCCACTTTGTCGATGTCTCCTTCAAGCCATTTTGAGAGAACATCGGCCCAGGGTCGGACATCGATTTCCGAATTGATGACAATGTAGTGGATGCTGCATTTCTCAATCTGTTCTTTTTCGTAACTCAAAAGCGCATAGACGGCAGGTGATGCAGCCGACCCGTCCCTGTCCTTCTCCCGGACACGGTCCATTGCGGTTTCAGGACTTATCTCAAGGAAAGCGGCCAGCACCCGGACTGAACGGTCCTTTGCCGCATCAACTGCCCATTTCCGATAAAGTTCGGTAAGATTTGTGGCGTCTGCAATGACGCTCCAACCGTTGTCAAGGGCTGCCGATATCAGGCGGCGTCCAATTTCGAATACGAGCGTGTGTTCTTCTTTGTCATACATCGGCTGATTGCGGCCCATGTGTTTGGCGACCACCGGCCGGAATCCGTCAGTTCTGACGATGCATACTTTCCCATCCATCTTTACAGATATCAAATTGGAGAGATATGATTTTCCGGACATGGGCAGGCCGGACATCACAAGCAATCTGGGGTTTCCTGGACCCTTTGATGTGAAAAACTCCGAATCCGAAGTTATCTCTTCGAAGGCTTTTATCATGATATCTTCTGTCATGGAACTGCGAATTCTTTTGACCGATAAAAATGTTCCTGTCATGCGGAAATTGGCAGAAACTTCGGGAAAGCTATTTTAATCCAGAGACCTGTTTCCATGTCGATGTCTTCGAACGAAGATTCAGGAAAGCTGGGCGTTATCCTGGTGCTCATCATGGCAATAGTCATGACAATCGTTGTTTTCAACGGCATAACACCGCAGGACGAGAAAACCGAATCCCAGGACATTTACATTCCACCGTACTCCGCCAGTGAATACATAGACTATATCTATGACGGGGATACGTTCAAGACAGTGGAGGGAGACGTCATCCGACTTCTCGGAGTGAACACAGAAGAGAAGGGCATGGAACACGCGGATGCCGCAAAGCAAAAACTGGAGATGCTGCTCAACAACGGGGAAATTCGGCTGGAAAGGGACGAGGTGGACAAGGACAGATACGGCAGACTTCTGAGGCATGTGTGGTCCGGGGATGTGTTCGTTAACGTTGAGCTGGTCCGGGGCGGATATGCCCATGTGTACATCATCGAACCCAACGTGAAATATTCCGCAGAACTGTGGACCGCCCAGGACGAGGCGGTGGCGAACCAACAGGTTCTGTGGGAACCGTCTCCTTATGATGTAGAACTGATGGAAATTCAGCCTGTCCAAGGAACGGACATTGAGGGGCTGAACCTGGAGAAAATTGTTTTCCGGAACAATGATCAGGAAACTCTGGACATCAGCGGCTGGAATGTGAAGGACGAGAGCGTTCATATTTTCAGGTTCAATGACATGTCGGTGCCGGCCGGAGGAACAGTCGAACTCAAGAGCGGTCTGGGAACCGATACCACCACGGAAGTATATTGGCAGCTTGATTCATCCATCTGGAACAATGCGGGGGATGTGTGCTTTCTCAGGGACGAGAACGGGCTGCTTGTCGATTCCTGGAGGTATACTCTGGAAGGTGACATCTACGTTTTCACGGATTATGTTCCTTAAATAGAGATATATGTAATTATATTGGAAACCATTTTAATCAATGTTATTATACACCATCATAACAACAGTTCATAGCCGTGTTAGATGGGAGGTAATCATATGCAGAAAGATATTGTGCACTCCAGGGTAGTATCGACTTTATTGATAGTCCTGTGTATCATATTGTCAGCAGGATTGTCCGGGTATTTTCTGGACCTGTACAACACAGGTGCGGAACCGGTGAACGAGGGACCGATTGCGGATGCAGGGGACACCATCATTTTCGGATACCGGGGTGCGCCAATCACCTTCAACGGGAATGCGTCCTACGATGTGGACGGGAATATAATATCCTATATCTGGGACTTCGGTGACGGGTTCACCGGCATAGGCATGAGGCCCACACACACATACACACTGGGCGGGAATTACACGGTTACACTTACCGTGACGGACAATGAGGGTGCTAAGAACAGCACATCCATCACCGCCAGGATATCCGACGATGACTCGGGTGCGGCGCTTTACAAGAAGGTCACTGTAAATGATATCCTTCAAAACGGAACAAGCCTCCTGGGAACACTGGTGATGTTGGAAGAAGTTGGCGTCTCCGATGCCGGAAGCTTCAGTTCCGGTTACGGCTCCGACCCAACCGGCTGGGTGAAGTTCTATGTGAAAGATACATCAACCAGCAGTGCCATTGACATATATTGCGATGGAGGGGCCACAAGGCCGACCGAACTTTCAAACGGGGACATAGTCACAGTCACCGGAATAGTTGAGTTTTACAACAATGTCTGGGAGATTAAGGTCAGGAAGGACTCCACGGACAAGGTGACATTGGTGTCCGGCGGGGGAGGGGGCGGAACCGAATACACAATCGCAACCGTGAACCAGATCCTTTCCAATCTGGCGACCTACAACAACACGAATGTCTGCATCCTTGGCGCACTTGTGACGGACTTCTATGTCGGTTCAAGCTGGATAAAGGTCACGGTCAAGGACAACTCAACGTCTGCAACAATAGTCGCATTCGGATTTGACGGGGCTAACATTACCACAGCATCCGCCGGGGACTACGTTGATGTTTACGGTCATCTTGAGTGGTATCAGCCGGCAACCGGCGACGGTTACCCGGAGATTATGGTAAGAGAGGACACAGACGACCGCATTTCCCTGGCAGCCGCAGGAGGCGGTGGAACCGGCAGTTACACGCAGGCCACAGTAAATCAGCTCATCACAAGTATGGCCACATACAACAACACCGATGTCTGTGTACTCGGTGCGCTGGTGACGGACTACTATGTCGGTTCAAGCTGGATAAAGGTCACCGTGACCGATAATTCAACACCGAACACAATAGTGGCGTTCGGGTTCGACGGCGCAGATATAGCAACCGCGTCAATCGGGGATTATGTGGATGTTTACGGACGATTGGAGTGGTATCAGCCGGCAACCGGCGACGGTTATCCGGAAATCATGATTAGGGAAGATACCGATGACCGCATTTCCCTGGCAGCCGCAGGAGGCGGGGGTGGCGGTACCGGCAATTACACACAAGCCACGGTCAACCAGCTTCTCACAAGCACAGCCACATACAACAACACCGATGTGTGCATTCTCGGTGCATTGGTGACGGACTACTATGTCGGTTCAAGCTGGATAAAGGTAACTGTAACAGACAACTCCACATCCGGCACCATTGTCGCATTCGGATTTGACGGTGCCAACATTACGACTGCTTCGGCAGGGGATTACGTTGACGTGTACGGACACCTGGAATGGTACCAACCAGCAACGGGAGACGGATACCTTGAGATAATGATTCGGGAGGATACCGATGACCGCATTTCCCTGGCAGCCGCAGGCGGAGGAGGAAGCGGAAATTACACTGTTGCAACCGTGAACCAGCTACTCACAAGCACAGCAACATACAACAACACAGATGTCAGTGTCCTTGGCGCCCTGGTAATGGATTACTATGACGGAACAAGCTGGACGAAAGTTACGGTCACAGATAATTCCACATCCGGTACAATAGTGATTTTCGGATTCGACGGTGCCGACATCGTCGTCGTGGCCATAGGGGATTATGTTGACGTTTACGGACACCTGGAATGGTACCAGCCGGCAACGGGCAACGGATACCTGGAAATAGCCATAAGGGAAGATACCGATGACAGGATGATACTGGCCTCGGTCGGCGGAGGCGGTGGAACAGGAGATTACACAGCATACACCATCAACACCCTGCTGACCAATTCCGCGGCACACGAGAACGAACTGGTAGCCGTTCTGAATGCAGAAATTGTTGACCTGTACGCACCAAGCTACACCAAGATTACCGTCACCGATACATCCACAACCGCCGAACTGATAGTGTTCTGCTCTTCCGGATCCAACGTGGACACCATTGCCATCGGCGACATTGTTGACATATACGGAACATTCATCTATTACGCAGGCGGCAGCTACTGGGAAATAACGGTCGAGGCTGATACCGATGACCGTGTGGAGTACGTATCCAGCGGTGGAGGAGGCGGTGGCGGCGATTACACCGAGTATGACATAGACACATTGCTTTCGAACCCTAGCCCGCACGAGGGTGAACTGGTGGCAATACTGGGTGCGGAAATCGTGGACCTGTACGCACCAAGCTACACCAAAATCACAGTCACAGATGATTCTACAACCGAGGAACTGATAATATTCTGCTCATCCGGATCGAATGTTGACACCATTGCCATCGGCGACATCGTTGACATCTATGGAACATTCATCTATTACGCAGGCGGCAGCTATTGGGAAATAACGGTCGAGGCTGATACCGATGACCGTGTGGAGTACGTATCCAGCGGCGGAGGAGGCGGTGGCGGCGATTACACCGTTTACACCGTTGCCCAGCTTATTTCCCAGGGCCTTGCACTGGAGGACGACCTGGTCTGCGCCCTGAACGTGACAATATCGGGTGTAACCTACGGCTCATACCTCACATTCGAAATCACGGACAGCACCACATCAGAAGTTTATCCGGTGTACTGTCAGGTCGGCTCAACTTATCCCACCGGTCTTGTGGACGGGGACATTGTCAGCGTATACGGCATAGTGGCTGATTATTATGGAGCCGAACTGAAGGTTATGGACGGGGATGACCGCGTTGTGTTTGTGTCCAGTGGTGGCGGAGGTGGCGGTGGCGGTGAATACACCCTTGCCACAATCAACGACCTGCTCACCGATTCCTCAACATACGAGGATGAGAACATTTATGTGCTAAGCGCCCAGGTCACCGATTCCAGCAGCTTCTGGAAGGGATTCGGGGGTGTGGCATCCAACTGGGTGTCATTCAAGGTCACCGATAACTCGACCTCGTCCACCATCATGGTCTATTGCGAGGCAAACGCGGACAGGCCCCTGGAACTTACCAACGGAACATGGCTTGACATATCCGGAACGCTCTTCTGGTATGACGGAACAACTGATTACTGGGAGATAAAGGTCAGGGCAGACACTCAGGACAATGTCTCTCTGGCATCCGGGGGCGGGGTTGAGCCGCCGGTGCAAGGCTATACCGAAGTTACAGTCCAAGAACTGCTAACAAATAGTGCACAATACCTGGACAAAAACATAAGCGTGGTGGATGCCATTGTGTCAGATGCCTTCACCTACAACATGGGAACGCCGTTACCATTCAATTGGGTGGTGTTCTACATCACGGACGGTTCGACTGCAAGTTCGATAAAGGTATATTGCGAACCGTTCTCCACGAGACCGGGCAAACTGTCCAACGGCAACGAGGTCAATCTCATGGGCGTTCTTGGAGAACAGTACGGCGTTCTGGAGATAGTCATTCGGAACAACGACGATGATTTCGTGAAACAAATGTCCAACGGTTATGAGGTTCTCTCAGTGAGACAACTCATAGAGAACGATTATTCCGGTACCGAAGCATGCCTGCTGGGTGCTGTCGTCACAGACGCTTACAGCTACAATTCGGGTTACGGCGACCTGCCCGGCGACCCGGTCATGTTCTTCGTGTCGGACTATTCCACCAGCCAGTCGCTTCTTGTCTCCTGTCAGCCGTTCGCCAACAGGCCGTTGGAACTTTCCGATGATTACTATGTCAATGTCTACGGAATCATTGACGAGCATTACGGAACTACGGAACTGCTGGTAAGGGCATCCACCAATGACACGGTCACAGTGAGCGGCGCCAGTGGCAAGATTGTCTATTATGTAACTGACCACGGCGCGGACATGGGCGAGTTCAACAATTTCGCAAATTCCGTCAACACGGCGGGATTCGCATACATGGAAGGGTTGCTGGCAAATGCAAATCTCAGCCTGGTGAAGCTGCTTGTCATAAGCAATCCCGACACATTGTTTGATGCGGGGCAGCTGGCAACCATAAATGCCTACGTGACCGGCGGCGGTTCTCTCCTTCTCCTATGTGAAGCTGATGTGGCGGAAGAGGGAAAGCCCGAGAACCTCAACCCGATACTAGCGAATCTGGGTGTCCAGGGCCGGTTCAATGACGACCGGTTCGAAGACATGCTCAACTGCTATGACATGTGGAGTTATTCGGATTATAACGTGGCAATCCCGTATTTCAATTATTACGACACATCAAACGGCTCGGCCTACAATGCAGGATGTTTTGACCTGGATTCCACGAACATGACCGACGACGTGTTCTGGGTAAGGGGCAGCTCTGTTTCCACGCTGTACAATACTTCCAACGATGTGACAGTGATAAGGGGGTCTGACTGGGGTTACAATGTAGACAGCGATGCTGGCAATAACGAGGCTTATTTCCACAGTTATGCCACTGGAACTTATCCGCCGATACTGGCCGCCAACGATTCGGTGGGTCTTGGAAAGGTAATCTATGGCGGACTGGCTCATACATTCAGCGACGCAAATGCCGTTGGTTGGTCGGACAGCAATATCACCAATCTCATTGTGGGCATGCTGGAGTGGGCAGCGGAGGATGCGAACGGCAGTTCGGTTCCGGCACCGATTATCCGCAACATTGAACCCATTGACCTCTTGCTCTACGCTCCGGAACCTATCCTTCCGATTACAAATCTTGCAGGAACCAGGACCATGATCGCTGTCACTATTCCAGGGAGGAATGAGTATTGAGCGATGCCCAACTGCCGGATAGCCAGGATGTTGAGAACAAGTGCAATGCCTGCGGCAGATATATCGGACCGATCTACGTTTGCCCGTTCTGCGGCTCGAAGGTCAAGCGCTCTTCCAGAATTACATACACCAGGAACCTCGCGCTCATACTCGCCATTGCGGGACTTCTGGTATTCCATGCCTGGTCCATCGGTTATGGGAATCCGGATGTGAACCTGGAGGACCTCAACGAGACATCCAATTACGCGTACGTCACCATCAAAGGTGTTGTGACCAGGGCGCCGGTCTATTATCCCGGTGAGGACGGGGCACCCGGCACATTGTACTTCACCGTGGATGACGGCACCGGCGAGATAAGCGTTCGCGCGTATCCGATTCCGGTTGTCCAGGAAATGATCGAAACCGGGAAAATCCCTGGATTTGGCGACAGAGTGGTAGTCACCGGAAACACATACTGGTACAATGCCGAGAGGGGGTTTATTCTCAACAGCCTCAGCCAACTGGAGATACACCGTTCCGAACCCATACTCATGACCATTGAAGAGGTGAATGACCTGGACCCGGATACGACCGAGGGATATTACCGGGTGAATGTGACAGGAACAGTTTCAAGCTGGCGCCAATATTATTCCGCGGTGGATGTGACCCTTATAGACGGAGACGGGCACGAGATATCACTCTATGTCCCAAATTCAGTGATGGACCTTACTGGCACGGGGCCACTGGGCACCCTGGAGGTCGGAAAGATTCTGGAAGCCGTGGGATGCCTGGAGTATTACGATGCAGGAAGCTACTCCAAATGGGAGATAATTCCGGTGAGCCTGGAAGATGTGAGGGAGGTCTGAACATGGCGGCACTTACCAACAAGGATAAAATGGAGCGTCTGACCAAGGCCTACGAGGATGGAAAAATCACCAAGGACCAGTACCTCAGAAATGTGGCGAAGTTCAGGACCGAGGAGGTCGCGACACAGACGATTCCCGAGGAAACAAAACAGGGCGCGGGAGAACCAGCCGCCGAACCCCCGGCCGTGACGATTCCGCCCGGAAAGGAGAAAAATGTGAAAGTCGCGGAATACGTGGACCGGCTCATCTCCCTTGGACTGAAGCCATCGTTCAAAAGGGATATGCTCATCACGCACTACCTGGAATTCGACGAATCGCATATGCAGAGGGAGATAGACTTCAACGGGATTCACACGGACATTATGAAATATTACGTGGAGAAAGAAGATGTTTCGGACACCGCAAAACCCGGCCCGAGCCAGAGTCTGGTCAACGAAATTCAGGCCATGACCGAACCTGTGGAAACAGCGCCCCGCGGGAAGATAATTCACAGCGAAGATATTGAAACGGATGTACCTGGCTACATCATTTCCGAGTGCAAGAGCTGCGGCAAGGAGACAAGGGGAAGAAACCACTGTCCATCATGCGGTGCCGACCAGATTCACAGAATTACTGAAAAACAGTTGGTCGCCGTTGCCAGTGTTCTGCTTCTCCTGGGAGTGATATTCCTGGGTGCGGCAGGCGCCTATTCGGAGACAGAAATTTCAGTAATAGGAGAACTCGGCGAGACTGACAACTTTCGTCAGATAAGGGTGGTGGGAAAGGTTGCGGACCTCATCGATTTCTACCCGGAAAAGTACGAAGACACCGGCACCATACGGCTCCTTGTAAATGACGGCACCGGAGACATCTGGGTTAAGATAGTACCGGCTGTTTCGGAGAAATACATACGGGACAGTTACATACCCGGTTTCGGCGACATGGTGGACTGTGAGGGCTCGCTGTTCGTCGGAGATGACGGATACCTCCAGATAAAGATCCGCGACAAGAACCTGTTCAGGATTATGGAGAGAGTATACACCGAGATAACCATAGACGACCTGGTCCCGGCAGATATCATGGCATTTGAAGTGGGAACACAGGTGACGGTCTCCGGGCAGATACAGGGTAATTTCTACATTGATGGCTTTGCCTACATACTTGACCTGGCGGATGACAACGGTAAAACTGTCAGCATCTTCATTCCGGATGTAATCGGCCAGCTAACCGGAGAACTCGACCTGGATGAAATATATCTTGCCCGGGTGCGTGTCAGCGGTGCCCTAGAGTGGTACGAAAGTGCCCAGGAGTGGGAGATAATCCCTGCCAGCACCGCCGGTATCGAGGTCGTCAGCGGTTATGAGGCCGATACCTACATCACGCTTACCTTGGACCAGCTTCTGAACGATGCGGAAAACTACAGCGGGAACTATGTGGAAATTCACAATGCCAGCGTTACCTGGATATACGGAAACGGTGATTGGCTGTTCAGCATCTCCGACTCTTCCACGAACAATGAGATATCGGTAATCGTGGACAACAGCGCAAATGCCAGTGTGCCTTTTTATGTGAGCGACACTGTCAATATCAGGGGCATGGTAATACCTTACGAGGGAGAATTTGAGATAAAAATTCGTGCCATGTCCAGCGATTATTCCCTCCGCCTGAGCGAGATGGGAGGTGGGGCCTGATGAATTTCTACCTGTTATGCATACTTGTGGCCATCGCCGGGACGCTGGTGGCAGCCGTCATATCGTGCATACTTCCGGGTCTCCACGTGTACAATGTAATGGGATTCGTGGTTCTTTTCTACCTGCCGGTCATGGACTCGATAGAGCCGTTCCTGATGCTGATGTTCCTGGCCGGAATGGTCACAGGATTCGGGCTGCTGTTCACAATATCGTCCCAGTACTTCAGCGCCCCGGATGATACGACTGCGTTTTACTTCATGCCGACACAGAAGTACCTGATGGACGGCCGCGGCCATGAATCGGCCATGCTGGCCGGCATCGGCGGCCTCATCGGAATATTCGGACTGGTTCTCGTGCTTCCTTTTTCCATGCACTTCCTGCAGATGCTCAGAGAACTCGTCAGCCCACACACACACTGGCTTCTGGGATCCATCATGGCTTTTCTGTTGATAAGTGAGTGGCCCCGCGAGTACGGACGCGGAAAAATACACCTGTTCAGCATCGGAAAGGAACACATATCATTGCTGGATTCCGGAAGGATACCCCCGATACTCAAAATACTGCTGCTGGAGAAAAGGATTAATCTCGGTAACAATGCGGCCCTTTCAAAGCCCAGAAGCTATGAATGGGAGATACTGGACGGCAGAAGGCTCATCATCATTCACAGGATATCAGAGAAGAATGCCGAGGCCGGAATGGAATTGATGGTGCTCATGCGGACCTCCAAGTGGATACGCATCGGGGAAGCCTACAAGTCAAAAGCAGCGGGCTGGCTGACCTTCGGGTTGGCAAGCTGGCTAGGAATGCTGGTGTTCTTCAAGACCCTAGTACCGCCGGAGAGGGCATTCCAGACACTCATGCCGGTCTTCGTGGGCCTGTTCTCGGTTTCCGCCATAATACTGGCACTCATCTCCAAGGTGAAGATTCCCAAGCAGCATCTGGCCAAATCCTACGACATCAAGGGCGTCACGATCGCCCAGTCGGGGGGTTCCGGCTTCCTGTCGGGAATGTTCGCGGCCTTCGTGCCGGCCGTAACTCCGGGAATCAGCGCCACCCTGGGAGGGAACGCCACCGGCCTCAGGGATGACAAGGTGTTCATCATCACCGGCGGGGTGAATCGTGTCGTGTATTATGTGGGTGCGCTTTGCCTGTTCCTGCTTCCGCTGCTGCATCTGAGAAGGGGGGGAATGGCCATCAACGTGAACCTGTTCTTCGTGCCCCAGACTGTCGAGCAGTATCTGATAATAACGGCAGCGGTGGCAATCTGCGGGTTCATCGCATTCATCCTCCTGCTCTTTACCAGTAAATTCATTGCCAAGGTGGTGGAAAAATTCTCCTACCAGACCCTGAACTTAATCGTGCTGTTCATTGTAATGTCTATAATATTCCTGATGACCGGTTTCATGGGGCTCATGCTCATGCTGGTGGCAGCAATGATAGGACTCGTTCCGGTGATGTGGAACTCGAGAAGACTGAATCTCCTGGCGGTAATACTGGTGCCGATCTGGCTGAACATGGCCGGTGTGGGCGCGCAGATCGCCGAATTGCTGGGGTTGGTGTGAGGTGATTAAATGAAAGGTTTCACGCATTTTATGACTGGAATCGCAATAGCAACATGTTTCGGACTGGCAGTCCGTGCATCGGTTGACCAGATGTCACAGATAATCATTCTGGGTGGTATCTTCGGTTATCTCCCGGACTTTCTGGACTTCCAGGTCTCGAGGTTCCTGGTTGATTTCGATTACGAGGTCGACCCCACCCTGGAACGCAACATAGACCCCCAGAGGATTGCGGACATGTTCGTGGAGGCCATCCACAAGGCAAGGGACTCCGGCAAGGAGACAAAAATAAAGTTCAACACAATGAAGATGGGCGCGGACACCTGGCGCCAGTACGGCATCATGGTGGATGCCGACAATAAACGGATAGTGGTAAAAGTAGGACCGCTGGTCACCACCGGTAAAACCCCCCTGCCCGGGACCGAACCGAAGGGTGACGAGGCAATCGGCGTCGCTTATTACAATGCGAACTTAATTCACACCTACGAGGCCTGGACCTACGCGGACATCATGTCCGGACCGGATTATTCAATAATACCGGAGAAGGACGGCAGCCTCAGGCTGGATTTCATCGCCTGGCACAGGAAATGGAGCCACAGCATAACCGCCGGACTGGCATTTGCCCCACTGGGAGTTCTGCTCTACTTGGGCCTCACAGCCGCATTCGCCGGGGAATGGGTAATTAACATCGAGATGACAATGACCGCGTTCATGATATGCCTCTACGGATACTGGATACACGTAATAGTGGACCAGTTCGGCGTCATGGGCAGCAACCTGTTCCCGCCGTTCACCAAGAAGCGGAGCAAGGGCCTCGGCCTGTTCCACAGCGGCCTATCGATTGCAAATTTCGGCACCAACTGGATATCGGTCGCCGTCATACTCTACAACCTGAACTACTGGGCGACAGAACGTACATTCACTACCAACCTCTTCAAATATTTCGGCATAACCACCGTGATACCGCTGGTGGCCCTGGCCCTGATAAGGTACTTCTGGCTCAGGCACGAGGAAAAAGGAAAAGCGCACCACGATGCCACCGAGGGCGAACTGGACTACATGGAAAAGATGGACGAGATGATGGAGTACGGGTCAGGGAGGAACGTGTAACCCCGCAATCAAATTGTTCATAGACTGTCGATTGCGGAAATTCCATATCCTTGAATCTGATTGTTTGTAGAATGTTGATTCATGGCGAACGCTCATTATTGCATAGATTTAGTTTCCGCATTCACCTCTTGTTTGCAGAATGCTGTGAGCAGTATGGCCCTGGATTTAGTTTACAACCGTTTCCGGGCCATTGGCGAATACGCTGTTTTCAAACGATGCCAGCTGCATTCACCGTGCGTCGTAAATCTAAAATCTAAAATCTACAATCGAAAATCAACGAGAATTGCATTCAACGCGCGGATATTGCATGTAAACTACCAGCCCCTAAAGTGGCTGGCGTTTGTTGCCAGGGCTGGTAGTTTACTGCTTATGCCGATTCATCTCAGCCCTAAAGGACTGAGCGTTCTCGGCATTTATGCAGTAAAATGTTATTTTAAAATATGAAAAGGAGGGGAGCCAGGCGGCTCCCCATTCAACTTTTGGCTTTACGGGTATGGCACGTTCCAGGTGATTGTCGCCGGTACCCACACCCAGTAGGCTTTTCCGTGTTCCATGGTCACCGCGCTCAGGTCCGTGTAATCCTGGATGAACGGAGAGGTTGGTGTGTAAACCGATACTATGGTCGCACCGGTTCCCGCAAGGGCCAGGTTGGCCGCGGTGGATGTCTGTGACGGATAGCCGACCATGTTCCAACCGACATACAGGGTTATCGAAACCTGGCTGGCCGGGTAAAGTCCGCCGATACCAGTGGTCAGCTTGTTGCCGCTGACCGCGGTCAGGTGTATCCACACACTCATCTGGTTGTTGATGGTCGTGAACGTGTTCGTGGTCGCGCCCTTCCTGTAGGTCTTCCATCTCTGAACCGATGCGTCCCACCACTTGGCCACATCCCAGTCCGTTATAGGGTCGTCCAGTATGGTCTCTATGTTTCCGCTGATGTCTATGGGGTACGATATGAACGCCCAGTCTCCGGCAACACGGCCGGTGAGATCAATGTCGTAGGCAGGAAAATTCGTGATGGCATAACCCGGGCTGGGTGTTGCCGATGTGAAGTCTACCAGGCTATTGTCGGTGTCCGAAGCGAATTCATCCCTGTGGAGTGAATAGCCGACTTCGGTTGCCTCTGCCGGGTAACCAGGCACAAACTCGCCCTCGACGCCGTATTCCATGCAGTCAATGACCATTCCAAGGTCATTTGTCAGGTAAACCGCATCGCAGTAATACGAGCCGTCCCATGTTCCCAGCCATATCTGGTCGTCAAAGTTGCTTCCGATGACAAGGTTCAAATTTGTGACAGCAGGATTGTCATAATCCGTGTATGATTCCGAGGTCATGGTATCATCGTACATCTCCAGATCCGGCAGGAAACCGAACTCCGTGTAGAATCCAGTGTTGGAAGCGTCACCCGCAGTCTTGGCGATGACCAGCACTCCGCCGGCGTCTATCGTTGTTCCCGCGGGGAAGGTCCAGTCCCTGGTGTAGAACGACGGCTCGCCCCACAGTCCCCAGCCGCTTATGTCGACTGATGAGGTGTCCGGGTTATATATTTCTATGAATTTGCTGTCCTGGGCATCGTTCACCCAGACATTCGATTCGTAGTAGACTTCCGTTATCAAAATATGTGGTTGGACCGTGTAGGTATAGTAGTTATTCGGGTCATTGTTCTGCTCGCCATCGCTGGGGTCGTCCACCGGATTCGTGTCGTAGAGGCCGCCGAAAGCAGCGTATATGTAATATTCCACAACACTGGGGTTTGCCTGGCCAGGAATCGTTCCCTGCCAGATATTGGAACCCATGTTGGTCATGGCTGCCGTCAGGAATGCGGCGCCGTCAATTCTGTAATAGACAGTCGCAGTGGTTACCGGAACGGCACAGGTTATCCTGGCAGACACGCTTACGGCTTCCATGCTTTCGGGTGCTGCGGGGTTTCTGGTGACATAATGGATGACTGGCCTGTTGCCCACATTGGTTCCTGGAGTTGGTGCTTTTGTAGATGTGAAATCGTACATGGCATCGTCCGTGTCCGTGTGAAGGATGTCCCTTGTCAGGGAACAGTTCTCAGGAGATGCGGGTATGGTCCTGCCTGGTATCCACGAATAATCGACTCCGTATTCCATGCAGTCCACAACCGTGCCGTACTGATTCTTCAGAATTAGATTGTCTGAGAAATCCGACAGCGAGATGTCTTCGTTGACTCCGCCGGCCAGTACCATGTTCGGAACCGCAGGGTCGTCATAATCGCTGGCGGCGAATATCTCGAAATGCGGTATCGGCAGGATTGCTGTCAGCTGAGCGTCGTTCCTGTAGCCGCCCACAAGAGTGTCATTGTAGTACGAATCCTTGGCAATGACAAAGTAACCGTTGTTAGCCAGGGTTGTCAAAGAGGGGAATGCCCATACACCGTCGGACTTGTCATTCTCAATGGTCCAGCCGGATACGTCCACTCCTCCGCCGGTGGGGTTGTACAGTTCTATGTACTCAGAATTGTCCGCGCCCAGCGGAAGTGTGTCATAACCGTTGAGATATACCTCATTAATCATGATGTGGGGTCCGACCAGATAGGAATAGTAATGCAACGGCGCATCGCTGGGGTTCGCGTCCGATGCGCCGCCCAGGTCGTTGGCAATAACATAGTAATGAACATTTGTTCCGTCGGGATTGGCTGTAATCAATCCGGCATATATTCCGTCCCCTGAGATAGTGTCCGGATATATTCCGTCATCGGCCATAACCAGAGGCAGATATGCCCCGGCGTTCACCGAGTACATCAGCAGAACATTGTTGATGGGGTTGTCTCCCTCCTCCACGATAGCGGTCACCAGCACATCGTCCGAACTCGTCGGACTGCTGGGTGTGTGGATTATAGTGTGTACGTTCGGGCCGATGGACGGCGGTTGGGACATTGCGGGGACGGTTATCCAGATTGGCGAGGATATGGCTTTCCCGACACCGTCTGTCTGCGTTGCCTTGACATAGTACCAGTGCTCGCCCGGTTCCAGTACAATTTCGGGGGTCCAGACAAATGAATTTGTGTACATGTTGTTGTATGCAGAAATCTGAACGCCGTCCTCATAGAGAAACACATCGTTCAGCGTGACCGAGTTGGTGCTCAGGGAGATGTACGGATTTATCGTTCCGGACAGGGTTAGTTCACTGCTCACCGGCTGTCCGGCTATTTCGAATTCCATCTTGATATAATCATCAGTGGCCACACCAGACCTGTTCACGAGTAACGCGTAAGACTTGCCTTCCCTGAAGTTGTCGAGGACATTGTCTCTGGAAAGGTAGTCAAGTTGGAAACAGGTCAATGGGACGCTCTTCCCGTCGGCCAGGGTCGAGTCGCCCCAACCGTCAGGGTCATGGTTGTCTGTATTTCCTCCAACACCCACGTGCCACCCAGCGCCCATGAAGGTGGAATAATAACCCTCGAATGAGCCATATCCGGCATTGTATATTTCAAAGGCGCCCATGACATCCTCACCGTTCTGGGTCCAGACGAGGCTGTCGTAATCGTCACCCTGGCCCGGGTGATTGAACTGACCCGGGGCGATTCCGCCGCTCCTCGCGGTGGTCATCCAGGTGTAAAGGTCAGGGACATCGAACGTATCGTACGGCAACGGGCATCTCACATCTGCATCGTAAATGTTGAAGTGATTGTGCCAGGGCTGGAGGCCGAATTCCTGGCCCGCTATGGCTATGAATCCGCCCGGGCCTTCGGTGGTTTCAGCATCTGCCATGGTAATTGTGTCGGAATATTCCGTGGCATCCAGGTAATGTGTGTGGTCGGTAACGGCCAGGATATCAATTTGAGCGGAGTCCCTTGCATAGACATAGGCATCCTGGGGGTCGGTTCCGACGGCACCGTCGGAATAACCTGTGTGGCTGTGCATGTCGCCAACATAGAATTGTGTGTTTATCACTGCAAATGTGTTGAATTGATATGCTGGGGAAAGACCGTTATCGTCATAGAAATAATTGCCTGACGGGTCCGAGGAACTTATGGCGTAATAGTAAGTGGTTGAGGGCGCCAGTCCGTAAAGGTACGCTTCATTGGCGGTGGAAAGAGTGGGGTTGTAAGCTGTTGAAATAAGGCTGTCCTGTGAGGTTCCGTAATACACCAGGCTAGTGCTTGCCTCGTTGGTGGTCCAGTAGACCCTTGCAGTGTCATCCGTAATCATATCAACGCTTGGCCCAGACAGCTTGCTCGGGGCCACGCTCTCAGCGGCCAGTGTGGTGAACTGGTAATAGCTTCCGCCGTTCTTGCTGTAGCCCACATGGCCCAGTCCGTCCTCCGACCTTATGAGGAAATAATATGTGGTGCTGGGGGCAAGACCAGTAAGGTACATCTCGTGAATCTCTTTCTTCTGATTATCTGCCACGGTGATGTTGCCGCCGGTGTCGGGATTGGAACCGGCCTTGTAACTTATCTCGCTCTTGGCCGCGGGATTTATCTCGGGCCAGGTACTGTCAACGGTGGCCCATTCAACAAGACAAGAAACAGGGGTTACGGTAGCGGTAACTCCAGTCACCGTGGGCGGGAGAACATCCGAAGTATCGGGGGTCGGGCTCTCGTCCTCAACCCAGTACATGGCGAAATTCTCGTTGTCCGGGGCGGTTTCGTTTTCTGCGCCCTGGGGATTTCTCTTGATGGAGTCGTTATCACCAATGGGGAAATTGATTGGCGTCAGCAAAGGATAATTCGCATCGCTGGCCTCGTAGATTACCACATCTATCAGAGTAGAACCGCTGTTCCTCAGTTCAAGGGTCTCGCCGGCGTTGGAGAGCGCAACGTCACCGGACAGTATCAGGTTCTCCGAGGGGGTGTCGCCGATTGCCTCGAAATCCGCATAATAGCCATGATCCTGGTAGAACCTTCCGCCATCCCCTGCAATTGTGACGTTCATTCCGGCACCTATGACCCTGTTGGGGAATGTCCAGGTTCCCTCGAACGGAAGCCCGCCGTCATTGATGGTCCAGCCGTTCAGAGATACGGCTGATGATGTGGGGTTCATGAGCTCGACCCACTCACCGGTTCCTTCGGGTGCCACACAGTCGTAGAGTATCTCGTTGATGACTACGTGGTCGGCATAAGTTACAGAGCTGCCGCTCGGTTCCTCTGTAGCATTTGCTGTGTTCTGGGGTTGTGGACGCTGCCCGTTAGTTGTTGATTTCCTAACCCTGAGGTCAAAACTATTATCATCATTGTCCTCCCCGTTTCCTGCTATCTCATCATGGAAGGCGCTGGACATTCTTTCAAGACTTCCCTCAGTAATATCCGCTGCAAAGGGTTCGTCTGCGAATCCATAAGAACCGAGAGCATCACCCCAGATGAATGCATCGACATACGTATCTGTCTCATCCCTAAGAAGAACAGCGTCAGGGCCATTTTGCATCACAACCCAGCTTCCTCCAGTGAGAATAGAAGAGGCACCGGAACCTGTCGGTCCGCAATCCGATGTAATCATGTAATCCCAGTTGGTAGTTACATCTACGCCATCTGTTCCATCATTCGGATTGGTTGTCCACTGTGCCACAAGATAGAAACCGTATCCCGGAATACTCTGGCCGGCAGGGAGTGTCATCACACCGAGTTCCACGAATCCGGCACCGTTGAAAGGCACAATATCCCATCCGGATATATCTATCGGGGAACTTGTAGGATTGTAAAGTTCCACGAATTCATGGTTGTCCACACCATCATCATCGTACAGAACCTCGCTGATTACCACATGAGTAGCCAGGCTATCGGGCTGCACGACCACGGGCGCCGTCCCCTCATCAATGTCCGGCAGCACCACAAGAGTTGCGCCAGCAATCATCATAAAAGTCACAAATACGCTCAATATCCTAGCTCCGATATCTGAATTGCATTTCTGGATTTTCATTTACCTCACCCTCTTGGGAGAACCACTGGCTCTCTTCAGTGCATTAACCCTCCCCTTCAAAACGCGGGAAAATAGGAAGGGATAAGATGACAGAACCTATATACTAACACTGATAGTTAAATGTTTTTTTATTATACTGAATTGATATATTTTTCAAACTTATCGATACCGCAAAACCTTAAATCACTTCGACCGTATTCAGGGTCATGCAACCCAAAGGGATTGTAATATTCGACCTTGACGACCTTCTCATTATGAATGTTCACTGGTACTGGGCCGGGTGGCAGATGTTCAAGGATGTCATGGTCAGGTCTGGGTTCAGGAAACACGAGGCCGAACTTATCGACAGGCTCAACTTCATGGATGCGGAAGGTGTGAAGAAGTACGGTTTCAAGAAGGAGAGGTTCGGAGAGGCCATGGGCGAGACCTACGATTATTACTGCAAGCTGGAAGGCATGGAACCCGATCAGGAGACCAGGCATGGGATTGTGGATATAGGATTGAGCGTGTACCGCCACAGGCCAATACTTTTTCCAAGGACCGGGGAGGTGCTTGCAATGTTGAGGGATGAGGGTTACGAACTCTATTGTGTGACCAAGGGCGATGAGGACGTCCAGATGGAGAAAATCCGGCAATGCGGGATAGAACATTATTTCAAAGAGATTTTCTACGTCCCGCTCAGCAAGAAACAAGCTATCGAGACTCTGCTAGGCAGAAACGGCCACGTGCCGAAATCCGATATTTACTTTGTAGGCAACAGCATGAAGGACGATATGCGCCCCGCAATCGAACTGGAAATAAACGGACTTCTCATCTACGAATACACCTGGCACTTTGATGAGGCGGAGTTCGAGGGCATGGAGCGTGTGGTACGGTTGGATGCACTGACAGAACTTCCCGATTACCTGGGACAGAAAAACAAATAAGCAGCAATATGATTCAGACAGGAGATATCAATGCAATTGGACGCGGAAATGAAAAAGTTGCTGGATGAGATTAAAGCCCATTCCAGGAACAGGGAAGAGAGCGCCATTAACCTCAGCTTCGGCACACCCAGCAGCCAGTCAAGAGGTCGCCCCAGAACGGAGGCCGAGCAGTCGGGTGAGAACCGAACGGCTTTTGCCAGGGACAGGGACAGGCTTCTGTATTCCAAGGCTTTTTTCAGACTATCGGGCAAGACCCAGGTGTTCATGTCGCCCCGGAACCCGCTCATCAGTAACCGGATGACCCATTCCATTCATGTTGCGCAACTTGCCAGGGCAATCACCAGATGGCTGCACCTGAACGAGGATCTGGCCGAGGCCATAGCCCTTGGGCACGATACCGGACATTCGCCCTTTGGCCACATGGGCGAATTGGTTATCAACTCCCTCAGCCGGGAGCATCTGGGGAAGCCGTTCCTGCACAATGTCCAGAGCCTCAGAGTGCTGGATATACTGGAGAAAGGCGGAATGGGCCTCAATCTATCATACGAGGTCAGGGAAGGCATAATACGACATTGCGGGGAGGTGGAGACCGGCATTTTCATGGTCGGAGAACCTTCCGACGACCTCAACGGGACATACACGGACGAACCTTCTACACTGGAGGGTTGCGTGGTGAAGCTCTGCGACCGACTGGCCTATGTCGGCAAGGACATCGAGGACGCCGCCGAATCCGGCATCATCAACCAGGGCGATATCCCGCCGGCCATATCTGCGATACTCGGCAAGAACAACAGCGAGATAATCGACACACTGGTAAGGGATCTTGTGATGAACTTCCACAATGACAGGAAAAGGTTCCTTGAAAACAACGAAAGGGAACCGACCAAAAAGGAGATTGGCATCAGGCTCAGCGAACCCGTCCTGAAGGCACTGAACAGTCTCATACGGGAATTCAACTATCCCCGCATATACCGCAGCAAGGCCAGCATGGGGTATTCCGCTCAAACCGAGAACATGCTGCGCTCGCTCTTCGGCACATTTCTGGATGAGCTGGATGAGATGAGGGCGCCGGATAACAACCAATCAACATTGCACAGGTTCCAGGAACAGAACGGGGAGAATCCCCTCATCAAAAAATCACTTGGGGAATTGGAGGAACTCACTCATTCGTACGAACAGACCATTATAAACAGCGCCAGGGCTCTGATAATCAGAGAAAATCTGGAAGTCTTCAACGGTTCAAGAAGCTCGATCCTCTATTTCCTCGGGCAGATGAACGAGGAATACTGGGTGGTGACCAACAATGCGCAGATGGTGATTGATTACATCACACTCATGACGGATACGGTGGCAACAGCCATATTCGAATCGCTTACAATTCCGAGGCCCATGGTATGACGTTCGAGATTACGAGAGAGAAGCTGGCAGGATGCATAGACCATACCCTGCTGAAGGCTGATGCAAAAAGGGGTGATATCGAGAAACTGTGCTCCGAGGCAATGGAATACGGATTTGCATCGGTTTGCGTCAATCCCTCCTGGGTTCCGGTGTGTCGGAAACATCTGGAAGGTTCGAAGGTGAAAGTATGCACAGTCATCGGTTTCCCGCTGGGAAGCACCAGTTCCGAATCGAAAACGGCGGAGGCTAAAATTGCGGTACGCCAGGGCGCGGATGAACTGGACATGGTGATGAACGTCGGTCGGCTGCTGGACGGTGATGACGATTATGTCCGGAAAGACATCGAAGCTGTTGTGAAAGCTGCCCAGAGAAGAATAGTCAAGGTCATAATCGAGATTTGTTATCTGGACAATAATCAAATTATAAAGGCATGCCAGCTCTCGAAGGAGGCAGGCGCAGATTTCGTGAAAACATCAACAGGTTTCGGGACCGGCGGCGCAACAGTCGAGGCAATAGCTCTGATGCGTGAAACTGTCGGGACAGGCACGGGCGTGAAAGCCTCAGGCGGAATTAGAAACAGGGAGGACGCCATCAAAATGCTGGCCGCCGGCGCCAGCAGGATAGGGGCAAGTGCCGGAATCGCCATTGTGGAGGGCGGTTGAATCATGGAGATAAGGTTCGGAACTTCGGGCATGCGGGGATTGACTGATACGGAAATCACCGAGGAACTTTGCTGGAGAACTGGCATAGCCCTGGCAAGGTATTTCGGGGAATCGAAAACACTTGCACTGGGATATGACACCAGACCCGGCGCGGACCGGCTCGCGGGTATTTGCGCCGCCGCGATGGAATCCGCGGGTGCCAGGGTGGTCAATCTGGGTGTGGCACCCTCGCCCCTGGTGTGTGCCATGATTTACAGCAAGAAATATGACGGCGGACTGATGGTGACGGGCTCGCATCTGGCATACGACAGAATCGGCCTCATACCCCTGGATAAGAACGGCGTCATACCCCCCAGGACCGAAACCGAAAAGATTGCCACCATCATCAGAGAAATTGTTGCACCCACCCGCATTCACGGGCAATTGCCGCAGGAGCAGGATTTTACTTACGATTATTTGGAATTCATCAAGCATATATGCGGCAATCAGTTACCCGGAAGGGGCATAAAACTGGCCCTGGACACTGCAGGCGCAACAGGCGCGGGACTGATACCCAGGCTCATGAACGATTTGGGCTGCAATGTCCGGGCAATGTATGATTCCAGGCTTGATTTCGCACCCAGGAAGATGGAACCGAGAGCAGATTGCGTCAGCGAACTTTCCGAACTGGTCCTGGATTCCGGAGCGAACTTCGGTGCGGCGTACGATTCCGACTGCGATCGCGTCCTTTTTGTTGATGATACAGGAAAACCGATATCGGAGGACATGGCCGCCGTGATATTCGCCAGATACATCTACTCCGGCGGCCCGGGGACGGTCGTAACGCCTGTGAACTCGTCCGGCCTCATCGGAAAGGTCTGGAACGGCCAGGTTGTGGAATGTGTCATCGGCCCGCCGGAGATCACGCTGGCCGCCCAGCAAAACGGCGCCCGGTTCGCCTATGAAGAATCAGGCAAGTATCTCTTCCCGCCGGAGGTCATGTGGGCCGACGGGATAATCGCCACTGCCATGATGGCAAAGGTAATTTCCTCAACCAGAAAGAAACTCTCCGACATTGTGATGGAATTTCCCAGGCATGTTCAGATAAAGAGGAATGTGAAGGGAACAGCGGAGCAAGTCAGAAATGTACTGGCCAAAGTTAAGGAGAACTTCCATCCTGCCGGGGCGAGGCTCAATGACATTGACGGTTTGAAATATATCTTCGGGGACGGAAGCTGGCTCCTGATAAGGTCCTCGGGAACGGAACCGCTGGTTCGCGTTTATGTGGACTCACCGCATCCGGCCAGGGCAAAGGAACTTTCCGAGCTCGGAATGGACACGGTAAGGGAAATGATGGTGTGATAGCATGAAAGGAAAAAAAGCTGTAACAATGACGGATAAAGAAGGAAGACAATACCACATCGGGCTGAAGAAAGGCGAACTTGCGAACCGCATAATGCTGGCAGGCGACCCGGACCGCATCGACCTGGGCAAGAAGCTGTTCGACAGCATCGAACTGGAAACCCGGAGAAGAGAATTCAGATGCATCACAGGAAAGGTACACGGCGTCAGGATGTCATTGCTCTCCACAGGAATCGGCCCGGATAACACGGAAATAGCAGTTATCGAAGCATGCCAGATAACAAAAGACCCGACGTTCGTCCGTGTCGGAAGCTGCGGCTGCCTTCAAGAATTCGTTCGTCCGTCCGACCAGGTAATTTCCACCGGTTCGATTGCTTATGAGAACACATCCACTTTCTTCGTGCCGGACTGTTTCCCGGCCATAGCCAGCATCGACGTGGTTCTGGAACTGGAGAGGGCCTGCAACGAGCTTGGCCTGGAGCATCACGTGGGCCTCACCGCCACCACGCCCGGATTCTACGGCTCACAGGGACGGTCGGTGGGAAAATTCAAGCCGCTTCCATTCAAGATTGAGGACCTGGAGAGCTGGGGCGTGCTGAACTTCGAGATGGAATCCAGTTGTTTATTCCGCCTGGCCATGATAGGCGGCGCCAGGGCCGGAACGATATGCGCGGCCTACAACAATCGCATAACCGACGAGATGATTACCCCGAAGCAGAAAAAACCGGCCCAGGAAGGGACAATCAAAGCTGCGATGCTGGCACTGTCGAGGCTTTGACATGATAATCACCATGTGCGGCTCCACCAGATTCAAGGATGAATTTCTCAGTGCGCAGAAGGAGCTCACCCTGGAAGGCCATATCGTGATATCGGTGGGGTGCTTCGGGCACTCGGACCCTGACCCGCGCATCACGGCCGGCAAGGAGATGCTGGACGCCATGCATCTGAAGAAGATAGACATGGCCGATGCGATTTATGTGGTCAATGTTGGCGGATATATCGGTTCATCCACGAAGCGCGAGATAGAGTACGCTGAAAAGCATGGCAAACTTATCATTTTCCACGAGGAACCGAAACCTCAGGAGATGTAGAAGTAGTACGCCAGTCCCGCCACGACCGCCGCCACCGCGCCCACGAACAGCGCCACCTTGGCCCATGATATCGGTTTGAAGCCCTGAACTTTTCCTGTTTGTCCGTTAACGAGGAAATTGTAGTTCTTGGCATTGTACTCGTAGGCCGCTATCCACACAGGGAGAAGGATATGCTTGTAGGTTATGCCGCTAAAATTGGTCTGAACCCTGAGGTACCGGTGCGTATCTCCCGGCACCTCGCGGGCACATTTCTGCCTCTCGCTGGAGGAAACGATGCCCTGGGCGGTGCCCCAGCCCTGCTGCAGATCGACGCCGTACTCCTCGGCGATGAAGCCGCCCAGAAATTCCGGCTTGTAGGGAACCAGCTGGCCCAGCTCGAAGGGATATATCTTGAGAATGAGTTCCTGGTTCATGCCCTTGGACGCCGGTACAAGCACGTCATTGTAGAAGCCCTGCCTCTGGCCGTGGCTGGGAACCCAGCGAGTCTTCTTCACCTGCCTGGTACGGGACTGATGCTTGCCATTCACCATGACTGTGTAGGATTCTGTTTCGTAGTAATAATAGCCGGATTCCGCGGTCCAGTTCGAGAGCGCGCTCGTATCGTAAGTCCAGAACGGCGTGTAAACGCCCTTGATGAGGTCAAGTCTGCCGAGCTGGGACAGATTGGAAGGTGTGAACCAACCGTGTCCGAGCCAGTGTTGGAAAAGTTCCTTGGCACGGGCCTTGTCGACCTTGAACGGGACCAATGTCTCCGGACGGATGAGGTCCGCCCTGGAAGGTATCTCTTTCACATAAGGGGAACCGCAATAAGTGCATTTTCCCGCGACTGTGGATTCCGCGGAAATTGTGGCACCGCAGGACTCGCAGGACATGGAAACTGTTGGCCTGGCCCAGCCGAGATTAGGGTGCGGAAAAGAAATCGTGCTCAACGATGACCGTGTGCTCCACTGGTATTATCTTCTCCGACTGGCAGAACTCGCATTTCATGTTCTGGGACTTCGGGTCGAACTCCAGATGCGCACCGCATCCGCCGCACTCGAACTGGTCGGTTTGGGCCATGGAAGGGTAATTCCCGTTAGGATGTATAATGATTTTCTTTGATTGGAAGGAACGATCATATATGATGGGGAATGGGGAACTGGGGAATGTGGATGGATTTAGGTTGCAAGGGAATGGGGAATCGTACGGAATGGCTGCCAAAAACAGCCATTGAACCTGTCACCGATTCTCGATATTTCAATAACCAACCAGGATTCTCGATTCCCAACGCTTCAATAGCCAACCAAGATTCCCGATTCCCAACGCTTCAATAACCAACCAGGAGTCCCATTCATTATCTTTGCAAAATGCTAAATGCATCCTCACGCATTCAGGGCGCATGAGGGGACTGGCCTCCGTGAAGTATGTTGAACAGCGCTCCAGGTTCTTCGCCCACCTGTACGAGATTGACTCGCCCGAAGACGCCGATGAGATTTTAAAGTCCCACAGGCGATTGTACAAGAAGGCCAACCATCATTGCTGGGCCATGAGGCTCGGGTCCGAGGAAAAGGCCAAGGATGACGGCGAGGTGGGCCACCCGGGAAAGGTCCTCCTGGAGATTCTGAAAAAGCACAATCTCGAGAGCCACGCCCTGGTGGTGTCTAGGGTGTTCGGCGGCGTTAAACTCGGAGTTGGCGGGGTGTCCAGGGCGTTCAAGGGGGCGGGGGAGGGGGCGGTGCAAGCTTTCGAGGTGGAGAGTAGGAATTTTAAACAATGATCTTGACGGTCCTGGGATCCTCGAGTTGCAATGTGACAGTCGAGCCAGCAGTGAGATTCAATGCATCGACCAATCTCTTCGGCAACCGCACCACAATGGAATTGCCTGACTTGGCCACTTTCCCGGTAAGAACCTCATTCTTGAGCTTGTTGTAGATGAGAGCTTTGTTCGCGTCCTCCGGGTTGAAATACGCTTCGCTGCAGGCAGGGCATTCCGACCCGCGAATCTTGAAGCCATTGATGTTGAACTCCTTCGGTTCGGTCCATTCGCCGCATTGGCACTTTACCTTTTCCTTTCTCAGTCCTTTCCGCATCATATCACTCCCACGTGGATTATCAACCATACCGGGGCGTCGTTCCATATTTGGACACTGTCAACGACCACCACCTTCCAGGTCTTGTTTTTGTATTTCTTGCAGCGTTCGAAGGTGCCTTTCTTCCTTCTCGAACGCTCGCAATCATAGCCAGTTTCCAGGATGTCCAGGACATCAAGCATTTCCATGTTGTGCTTGAACATCTCCCGATATGCGGCCCTGGAAACCTTCAGTTCCTGGCCTTTCCATGTGTAATCCGTGTAAGCACCTTAAGTATATACATGATGTAAGTACTATATGTAAGTTTTGACGGTGTGGGACAAGGGGAAAGATGTGGCGCTTTACCGGGTTGAATGCCGATTCCAACACATCCCCGGGCTTACACCCGGGGCTTTCAAAGGTTGAGAACGGGAATTTATTTTTCTTTTTTGTAATCATAAGTTCTGACATCCCCGCCCTGACAGGCGGGGCATGTTGTAGGCAGATTGTTCCAGAATGTTTGCATTTTTCACCTGTACTTTGATAATAAAATGGTGTGCCAGGTGAAAGTGGTAAGCCTCTTTCTGTTTCTAAGCAGCATTCGACTTAGCGCCCTACCAAATTTGGGCTTGCACCGGATGGGAGTCGCCGTCTCACCAAATCCCGGTCTTCTCAGCTCAGGAACAATTCCATCATCGCTCCGACCGGACTGTGTCGTTTCTGCGCCCTTGCCATGCCTCTCGGCACACCGGATTGCCCCGGCCACCCATGTTTCAGGTGGATAACCACCTGGGAGAGAGGACTTTCCTCAGTAGTTTGTCGTTGAAGACGCACCACCGTTGGCTGCTCCCTTTCTCCTGGCGATAACTGTTAGAGTGATGGTAGTATTAATGTTTTGCGAAATCGGGAATTCTTTGAAAATAATATCAAGTTTGATACATCAGTAGATAAATATTATATAGTCGGTAAGACTATTTACCTATAACGAGAGGAGTAGATATGTCGGGCTTGAAAAGTGGTGTGTGGGTGAAGTTCATGAGTTTTGCGATAATTTGCGCATTCATACTATCTGGATTGATTATTTCGGTGAATTCTGCCCCGCAGGCGCCGAGCACGCTCCCGATTATCGGTGAGACAAATCCGGCCTATGTTCCCGGGACCGAGTGGGTGAAGGACGGGGTTGTCCTGGACGTTGGGCCGGTTATGGAAACCATCCAGGTTGTGACACCCTCAGTGGTCAAGATGGCCGACGGAACATATGCGATGTGGTACCAGGGCCTCGGCACTGACGGCCATCAGCGCATCATGAAGGCCATATCGGCAGACGGGCTGGCCTGGACAAGATGCGGTGTGGCCATCGATTACGGTGAGTCCACAGCCGAAGTCGGGGTACAGCACCCTTATGTGATGATTGACAGCTCCGGACTGTACCATATGTGGTACACTGGGTACAGCGGGTATAAAAATACAAGGATTCTGCATGCGACATCCTCTGACGCTGTGACATGGACCAAGCTCGGCCCCGAACTTTCATCAGGCTCATCATATGACCTGGATGGCCTTAGCAACCCCAGGGTATACTTCGACGGAACCCAGTGGCACCTCTGGTACAGCGGCTGCCTGTGGAATCCGCTTCGCGACACTGTCTGCCATGCCCACAAAGCCAATCTCAACGATGCCTGGATAAAGGACGGCATTGTGCTCGCCAACGACATGGAGTACGACAATCCGATTGCCTGGGGCCAGTACATAGTTCCAACTGATAATGGATATGACATGTTCTACGGGGGAAGGTCCCCGGCACAGTATCCGGGACGTATCTGCCATGCCCATTCTGCCGATGGCCTTATCTGGACCAAGACAGGCATCGCGCTGGACAGGACGCTTCCTGGCGAGAGCAGTTGCACGGATTTGCCTTCAGTGATTTACGAGAACGGTGTTTGGCATATGTGGTATTGCGGCTATGACGGGAGCGTCTGGAGGATATTCCACGCACATTGCGGCACGCCTGTGCAAAGCTCCGTGGACCTGTCAGTAAGTCAGGATGATATCTCTCTTTCAGACCCCGAGCCGAAGTCCGGAACCCCAGTAACGATAACAGCCAATGTTCAAGGAGACCTGTCTGTTTCCTCGGAATGGGTGAAATCCGGCGTGGTACTGGACCTGGGCGGCTGGGGCGAGGACCAGCAGGTCGGGGGGCCTTGCGTGCTCCGGCTTTCCAACGAGACATACCTGATGTTTTACCTCGGTAAGGAAAATGACGGAACGACGGTTAATTACAGAATATTCAGGGCATTTTCATACGACGGATTGGAATGGCACAAACAGGGAATGGTGCTGAACTATGGCGGCGCGTACGCCGGAAATTCGGTATATCATCCCTATGTCTGGATTGCACCAGACGGCATGTATCACATGTGGTACTGTGGCCAGAATTACGAGGGGGGCAACCGCGCCAGGATCTTGCATGCCACATCCCCGGACGGATTCAATTTCATCTACGATGGCCTTGAAATTAACTATGGTGATATCATAGAACCCGCCAGCGTCAATACGCCCTTCGTCTTGTCGGACGATGACGGCTTCAGACTCTGGTATCTCGGCACCACCTGGTCGCCTCTCAGGAACTTGATCAACCACGCGCATAAAACAAATCTGACTGACCAATGGGTGAAAGACGGAACAGTCCTGCAGAACAACGGCATTTATGACAATCCCTCTGCCCAGCGCCCCTGGATTCTCAAAAATGATGACGGATATGAAATGTTCTATTCCGGCACCGATGCAGCCGGCATAACAAGGATATTGCATGCCACATCGGATGACGGAATGGAATGGGTGAAGGACGGCATTGTGATTGAGCCAACATTGCCCCTGGAAGGAATTCACACCCGCTGGTGCTCTCTGATTGTCGAGGACGGCACTTATCGGATGTGGTACACCGGCACTACAACGACTAACAACAGAATATTCTACGCTGAAAAATCACCCGGCGATGATGCCCAGGACGCCACCTGCACGGTTTCATTTTACACGGATTCCGTCTCACCCGAGAACCTGATTGGTTCGGTTCCGGACGTGTTCATTCCGGCAGACGGCCAGACGCCTGTTAGCATTGAGTGGGCCGCCGTTGCCGGGGAACATGAAATAATCGTTGAAATTACGGATGTTAATCCCCCGGACAATAATGAAACTAACAACATAGCAAGCGTTCTAATCACTGTCGAGGAATCCGGGCAAGTTGACCTCGCGGTCTACGGTGACGATATTGTATTACCAGAGCAAATCACCGCGGGTGAACTGGTTACAATAGATGCGACCATCCACAATCTCGGCGAAAGCACAAGCACATGGGAAAAACAGGGTGTCGTCCTGAGCCCTGGAATTTCCGCCCAGTATCCATACGTGATAAAGGACGATTCCGTTTACAAAATGTGGTACGTGGGATTCGGAGCCACCCCTGATATTTACTACGCCACATCGACAGATCTCGCGACATGGACGAATTACGGACGTGTGTTGACTCACCCGACGGGAACAAACTATGCAGCTGCGCCTTCCGTCATCAAAGAAGCGGATGGAACCTACAAGATGTGGTATTCATGCCAGAACTATCTCTGGAAGACCGAGATATATTACGCAACTTCCGCTGATGGCATATCCTGGACTCAGCTTGGGAAAGTCCTGCCTATCGGACCCGCGGGCAGTTTTGATTCAGTATACGCTTGCCAGGGTTATGTTTTCAAGGACTCGGGCATATACAAGATGTACTACAAGGCTTATGATTCGGGATTGGTTTCCCGTTTCGGCCTGGCAACTTCACCGGACGGAATAGTCTGGACAAAACAAGGTGCAGTCATGAATGTGCCGCCAGGCTATGCCGCAATGGAATGCCCTTTCGTACTTCCAAATGACGACGGATCGTATGATATGTGGTTCAGCACAGGTAAGATCCTCAAGGCAAATTCCCAGGACGGCATCGTATGGGGTTCTGCGTCTGTCGAACTTGACGTTACCCCGGGCGCCCTGGATAGCCGGTATGTATACACTCCGATGGTTCTAAAAGAGGCAGGCGATTTCTATATGTTCTATTCAGGCGATTCCGGTTCAACTAGTTACATTTTCCTGGCCGAGATGGCAGCAACAGGTCTGGATGCTACATGCACTGTCTCGTTCTACCTGGACAGTGCCGACCCGGCCAACCTCATCGGCTCAGTGGGAAACACCTTTGTCCCGGCTGGCGGCCAGACTTCCGTGAGCATTGAATGGGAAGCCGTTGCCGGAGAGCATGAGATAGTCGTTGTGGTCTCGGATGTGAACCCACCGGACTCGGACCTATCCAACAATGCCGCGGCAGTGTCCGTGTCCGTATCCGATCCTGAACCCACCCCCGCAGAGTTCATCGTCGGCAAGGTCAAGTTGTCCGGCATAGACCAGGGTATCACCCACACATACTACGAGTGGGAATTGCAGATAACGGTCACCAACACGGGCGGCTCTGACATCATCGACGTGATTGTGAAGGACGTTCTGCCCGCAGAACTGGAGTTGCTTGAATTTGTTGCGAGCACCGGCACGGTATCCACACAGGAACCAGGCACCCGCAGCGCCCTCCCCTCTCCGGAAATCTACCCTGTCAGGTCCACCCACATCTTCTGGACATTGGAAACCCTTGCACCGGGCCAGTCCGAGACACTGTACCTGAAGGTCTGCACCCGCGTGAATCCAGGCGGGAATCAGGAGTTCACATCGCCCGGCACATACATCATAAATGAAGGGGCCTGCGCGAAAGGCATTGACACACTGACCGGAGATGAACTGGAAGTCCACTCTCAGGCGATAACCGTGAGCATCTCTGAACTTACCGAGAACCCGGAAATAGTCATCAAACCACCTGTTTCAAAATTGCCCAGGACCTGGTTCTTTATGGTGATGATTTTCGCATGCGTATTGCCCGGGTTCAATCGAAAGAAAAAACTGGACCGATGAAAGGAATTCATTGCTGATGTCGGTCGCCAGACATGCTGGATATTGCACATTAGGCAAGTTGCACATCAACGAATGATTTCCTTATGATTTGAGCGTTCAATTGGATTTCTGCCTCGCATAGATGCTCATGACCAGGCAATTATTGTAGAGATAGCTGAGGAAACGGAAGTGGTTATTCCACCGACGGGCTTTTTTATGGCTAGAGTATTGGAGAGAGTCAGGCATGGCAAGTGCTGACTGGCAATAAACATTTAAACGATATATATAAACACGAATGAATAAATACACCTAAATCATTTAATAAGATGAAACGATAATCAGCAGCATGAAACCAGACCGATTTTTAGCATTGATTGTTGTGATCGCACTTGGAACGCTGCCCCTGATGGGATTTGTCTCACAGGCGGCAATAACCGGAACTCAGATTCTGGATTCTCAGGCAGACATTGCCTCCTATGATTTTAGTGGAGATTATGTCGCCTATGTTAATTCGGTGGCATCTGGCTATTCAACCGATGTAATGCTCTATAACTGGAAAACGGCAATTGCAACATCAATCTTCAACAGCACCCAGGTGGCCGGCTCTGCAATAAGTGGAAATTATGTTCTGTTTCAGGACAGGGCCACTCCAGCTACTTCTGACCTAGTGGTATACAATATCAATACTGGCACATTCACCACATTAGACATCTTCTCGGCATTCGTTGAAATGCACATGGACATTGGTGACGGTCATGTAATTTACTATGATGCTGACAATATCGCTGGAACAACTTTTGTACGTGTTAAAACAATCTCTGGCACTTTGGTTTGGAGCCTTAATGTGACCTCCGAGTATGTTCATAATTTCAATATCAACAATGGATATGCAATGTTTTGCGGAGATGACGGAGTTCATCTCTATAACATAGCCACTGACAGTGCTTCTCTAATACCTCTGGGCTCGGATGTTTTCATCAACCAATATGTGGACACAGACGGCACAACAATAATCTACTCTGAAGAAGGCTCATACCCCAATGAATTTACGCGAATGGTGGCCTATAATATTGCCAGTGGAACAAAAAATACGTTTACTACTCAGGGTTCTTCCCACCAGTTCAGAATCGACAATGCTAAAATCTACTACCTAGATTCCATCATCGATTCTACCAATCTGTACTGGATGAACGTGGACGGAACAGGTGTAGAACAAATTTCAGATACTCAGATCGGCAACCACTATCTGGTTGTCGAAGACGGAAAAGCTGTTGTTAGAGATCCAAATGACTATTCAATTCTCCAGATGTACGACACCGCAGGAATGGGCAGCGGAACCCCGGCAACCGGAAACGTAATCGGAACCACCGGCGGAACAATTACTCGCTCAGGAGCAGTTTTGGTCATACCTGCAGGTTCACTGGATGAAGATGTTACATTCTCCATGGATGAACTAACTGTGGCCAATGACAATGTTCTTTCAGCCTTCGAGATTCTGCCGAATGATATTACTTTCGACCCGGCAGCAGAACTCACACTGGACATACCCAGCACAACAAGGGCTACAGGAAGCGAACTCATGCGCCTGGAGAACGGACAGTGGGTGGCCCAGGCATCAACTCCCTCAGCCGACGGAAACTCACTTATAGCCATGATATCTCAGACCGGCACCTATGCCGTAACAGTTGCAAGGGATACTGTAAGCCAGGTCGTCGGCACAGCTGGCGGCACATTGACCCTGCCGGACGTTTCACTGAACATACCGTTGAATGCGCTTGCCAGTTCTGTAACCGTTGCCATCGAGGAAGTATTCGTTGACACAGCAAACGTTGTCCAGGCTGTTGCAGTGAACCTAGGCGGAACAATACTCAGTATTCCCGCACAGCTCAACTTCGACATACCAACCACCATGGATGAAGCCACAGCCCAGGTGGGTCAGCTTGTGGGAAATGCTTGGATAGAGGTAGAAAGCACCCTGAACACCGCGGGACAGCTGGTCGCCGATATCACCGAGGGCGGGATATACGCGCTCATAGCCGGTGTGGGAGACACCACTGGCGGACTGATACCTTTCCCCAGCGGAACAGCGATTCTGGCAATCATGCTTTCCACGGGACTGGTCATGGCTGTTGTCCGAAGGCAGAGATTCAAGAAATGATCAATGCGACTTCTGCACGGCATATATCGAGCATATCAGCCCGACGAAACCCATTCCGAGCGCACCCATGAAATTGCCGAACGGGTCACCTCCCAGCATTGTCAATAGCAGAAATATCAAGAGACCCAGCAACCCGAAGCCAGCACCAATCGTTATCATCAATTTGCCGATATTGAGCCGGTTCTTTGTCCGTATCCTGATTATGGGCCAACCGATGAATATCGAACCCAGTATGACCAGAATACCGCCCAGCCCACCTAAGGCCACCAGTATCTGGAATGCCGGTCCCAGGGCCTCAACCCCGGTTATGTCGACCGCCAGTTCCCCGATGCGCCTCCAGGTTACAGCACCGGTGACGCCGGCGATTATCATGAATATGCCGCCCACCATTCCGATGATGCCACAAGTCTCGTTCTGGCTGCGCCTTCTGGACCTTCGGCTCATTTTCTCGCCCCGATTATACCCAGCAATTTGTTGAAATTGTCCGGGTTCTCATCCAGATATTTCTGAACAGGCACAAGAATTTCCGAGATATGGCTTGCCACTGCGGACTTCAGGTCCATGGGGTGCAGTTTTCCTGTTCCGAAGGCTTCGGCCAGTTCCTTGTATGTTGTGAAATGCAGGTCCCCGCCGAACTTCTCCGGTCTGGTAATGTCCAGTCGCCCGAGTTCAGGAAATATCACCAATCTGACATGCTCCAGGACTGGATTGTCTTCTACCTGACCCTGGGGACAGAACGCCTTCTTCAGTTTTCCGGCGACTACATCTGGCTTATCATGAAGGAAAACGGCTGAATCCGGATTCGACTTGCTCATCTTCGATTCCGCGGCATCCATCCTTCCGCCGCCCTGTAACCCCATGAGCAGGGGCCAGTGCATTGCTACCGGTTTCTTGTAGCCGAGCTTGGGGGCCACATCCCTTGCGAGCATGTGCGCATGTCGTTGATCCATGCCGCCGATGGCCAGATCGAGATCCTGATGAAAAATATCAGCGGCCTGCATTGCCGGGTATATCAGCTTGGAAGCGTCTGCGTCCGCCTCGTCCTCGGAACGGCCCATGATTGTCATGGCCCTTTTTATCCTGGCGACGGTGGATGCTTTGGATATGCGGACGACCTTCTCCCAGTACTCTTTCTGGTCCACCAGGTCAGAGCCGACCACGTAATGGATGTTGGACGAATCCGCCCCGAGCCCCTTGAGGCAGCCCTCCAGGTACCGGCCGCAGGTCTGGATGCTCTCGAATGAACCGTCAAGCTTGTCATTTATAAGGGCGTGCCAGTCAGCAAGAAGTATATTGACTGTGAAACCCAGTTCCGCAAGCTGCCTAACTTTTCTGGCGCCCACAAGGGCCTGACCTATGTGAAATAATCCTGAAGGCTCAATGCCCCAATATGCCTTGAGCTCTCCGCCCCTTGTCAGCAATTCCTTTGCCTCGTCCGGGGTAACGACTTCAGTCATGCCTTCTGTCATAAGTGAGAGTTTCTCTTCTGTGTTCATTTCGGTTCACCGCCTGCTTTTGCAGATAACAACCCCAAATCATACTTCATTTAAACACTTTTGTAAGAGGTCACTTATGTAAACTACCAGCCCCTAAAGGAGCTGGCGTTTGTTGCCAGGGCTGGAAGTTTACCCAGGGGGCCATGCACCTGATTTACCAAAGCCGATTAGCTTTGATTTCATGCGCAATAGATTGGACGATGCATGGCAGGTCATGCATATGAACACGATGCATGGCAGGTCATGCATATGAACACGATGCATGGCAGGTCATGCATATGAGCATGGCAATCTCCAACGTTTTTACTGTCGATGCCGATTCATCTCAGACCCTCAGGGCTGGGCTTTCTCGGCATTTTTCCAGTAAAATATCTTACACCCCGGATACAATAAATACCTGAAATTCATCTCCCGCCACATGGAACGCATCAAGGCACTCGTGAGGGATGTTCCGGACTTTCCAGTACCCGGAATAATATTCAAGGACATCACACCGGTACTCAAGGATCCAGAAGCGCTCGGCACGATAATCGAGGAGTTCAGAAAGAAGTATGCTAGCCTGAAGATAGATGCAATTGTCGGCATAGAAAGCAGGGGATTCATCATCGGCACCCCGCTGGCTCTTGCCCTGAAAGTACCGTTCGTACCCATTCGCAAGGTGGGCAAGCTGCCATTCGACAAGATAAGTGTGAGCTACAAGCTGGAGTACGGCGAGGCAACCATCGAAATGCACACCGACGCCCTGGAAAAGGGTGACAGGGTCATCATTGTGGACGACCTTCTGGCCACCGGCGGAACCACCGCGGCAAGCATAGTACTCGTGGAGAAGCTGGGTGCGGAAGTTCTCAGATGCGCATTCGTCATCGAACTTGGCTTCCTGAACGGCAGAAAGGTTCTGCCTGAGGGAAAGGTTGACAGCCTCATTGTCTATGACTAGGTGACAGAATGTTGGAACTCCTGAAATCCAGTCTGGAAAATGCACCGGTAATCAAGTTTCAGGATTATGATTATTTTGTATTTTCAATCGCGGACGGCATACCCGCCATCCAACCGGAGCTTTTCGAAGAGGTCATCAATGCCATGGCAGAAAAGGTCGAGGGTGAGTATGATAAAATTGTCACTGCCGAGGCCATGGGCATCCATCTCGCCGCAGGACTCTCCATGAAAACTGGAAAGCCATTCACCATAATCAGGAAACGGAAGTACAATCTGCCGGATGAAAAGGAATTCGAGCAGGTTACCGGTTACTCATCCAGAAAGATGTACATAAACGGCCTGAAGAGAGGTGACAGAATCGTTCTTCTGGACGACCTCATCAGCACCGGCGGCACCCTCATCGGCATCCTCAGGGCCCTGGACCAGATGGGCGTGGTTGTCGTGGATATAATCATTGTAATCGACAAGGGCACGGGCCGCAGCAAGGTCGAGGAAAAATTCGGCGTGAATATCAAAACACTGGTGGGCATAGACATAGTGGATGGGCAAGTGAGAATCCGGGAAGAATGATGAAGGAAAATTATAACCAATAGAGTAGCATTAAATAGAATGAATCTATTCATTAATCCGCATGATAGAGTCAGTTATTTCTTTGGAGCCACCGGGTGCCTGGGTTGGCTCGCTCATCAGGGAATTTGACATTGGATTAAAAATACTCAACACACTGCCCTACGGCAAGAGCGGCGTTCAGGATCTTGTGGAATTAAAACTGAACGGTGTTGAACTTGAGACCATAAGAGCTTACCTCAAATCCAGGGACGATATCGAAGTTGTGGAGCTGGAACTGGTGGAAATCGACAGGGCCATCGGTGTAATCAAATGCAGTGAATGCTTCGGATGCAGAGAGTTGCTTTCAACGGAATGTTTCATGGTTTCGGCCAGTTCCAAGGAGGACGGCAGAATGGAATACACCATAATATCCAGCAGGAACGAGTGCCTCAGGCAGTTGATGGCAAAGCTGGAAAAGGCGAAGGCGTCCCCCAAGCTCGTCAAGATGAAGAAGCTCTCCAAGGAGGAGATGCTCACGGACAATCAGGAAAAAATTGTCAAGATGGCCTACCAGCGCGGGTACTACGATTTCCCGAAGCGCATAGGCGTCAAGGACCTGGCAAAGATTTTCAGCATATCGCCGGCGACATTATCCGAGATTCTCAGGCGGGGCCAGAAGAAAATTATCGAGAGCTATTTTGAGGGCCGATAACAGTAAACTACCAGCCCCTAAAGTGGCTGGCGTTTCTAGCCAGGCTGGAAGTTTACCCAGGGGGCCATGCACCTGATTATCATAGCCGGTTAGCTTTGATTTCCTGTGCAATAGATTGAACGATGCATGGCAGGTCATGCATATGAGCATGGCGGCCTATTTATTGTTTATATCCGTGTAAATGACCTATCATCCCCGGCTTAAAAACCGGGGGGTTCTCGGCCTTTATCACTAAACAATCAGCTTCGGGGGAAGGTCATTCCTTTCTCCACAAGAACATTGGATATTTCTGCAAGTTGGGCCGGACTCAGGGTTATCGGCCGTTTGTCATTGTGGGGAAGAATATCTCCTATTTCCCTTGCCT
This sequence comes from Methanobacteriota archaeon, assembly GCA_013791785.1. Taxonomy (GTDB): domain Archaea; phylum Thermoplasmatota; class Thermoplasmata; order SG8-5; family SG8-5; genus UBA147. The sequence continues at coordinate 7,141 of VMTD01000053.1, read as the reverse complement.
GTGTCTTGTCCAGCCTCAGGGCGGCGTGTTCGGACATTATACCATTTCTCACTTTGCGGTTCTTGTGGGAGAAAAGTATTCTAACGGTTTCGCTGAAATGATTTTCATCCAGTATTGTGAAATCCGGCTTTCTGGGAATGATGCTCACAACAGCGGAATCAACCTTCGGGACCGGGTAGAAGCTGCCCTTCCCGACATGTTTCAGAATCCTGGTCTCCGCCCTGTATCCGACCATTACGGATATCCTGGAGTATGCGGGTTCTCCGGGACCGGCGACCAGATGCTCGGCAAACTCCTTCTGGAACATGAGAACTGCTCTGGAAAAACCGTGCTCCAGAAGTCTCAGAGTAACAGGGGAGGATATCTGGTAAGGAAGGTTACTCACCACCTTGTCCAGTTCCGGAAGAGTCACTTCCAGGATGTCACCCTGGATGACATGAACGCCCGGCATGGCGTTCATCTTGTCTGCGAGCCTTCTGTCCAGTTCAACAACAGTGAGATTGTCGGTAAGATTGGCAAGTCTTCTTGTGAGTATTCCCAACCCGGGGCCGATTTCCAGAACACTCTCATGTGGCCTGATTTCAGCCTGGGCAACAATCCAATCAGCGATGCCACCGTCAACCAGGAAGTTCTGGCCCATGGACTTGGATGGGCGGATGCCCAGTTTTTTCAGCTCGCTAGCGGGATCTTTTCCAGTCACGTAGGGGGTGAAGGATTGTTGAGAATAATAGTTTATCCTTCATGGAAAATTATTATAATGCTTCTTCTTATACCAATGGGCAAGCATACAGAATTAAGAAGTGGCTTGCATGAAAAGAGAGGACATACTGCTGGCACTCAAGGATGCCGAGGAAAAAACCAGCAATCTGATAGAGAACGCAAAGAAAGAGAGCGATCGCAACATTTTGAAAGCGAAGCAGGATGCGGCTATCAGAGTGGATCAGGGAAAGGGGAAGACTGCGGAATTAAAAGAGAGAATTCTTGTCGTGAAATTGGCCAGCATGGAAGACAAGGCCAGCATTATCAGAGAAAGGGGAAGGCTGAAACGGTTCATGAAATCGGCCGGGACGGTTGCATGAGAACATTCGAAAGACCGGGACCGCAGAACACTGTCGAATGTCTGGAACTGGCAGCTGCCAGGGCAAGAGAATTGAGCATCGGCGAGGTGATTATCGCCACGAACTCGGGAGATACTGCCATGAAGAGCCTGGCCAGGTTCCAGGGGATGAAGATTATTGCTGTCAACCATCATGCCGGTTTCAAAGAACCGTTCAAGGTCGAACTCTCGCCCGATGTCAGGAAAAAACTGAAATCCTCCGGCGTTCGGGTGGTAATAGCGGCCCACGCCCTCAGCGGCATAGAGCGCTCGTTCAGAACGAAGTACCAGGGGATTTACCCCATGGAACTGGTGGCCGATACCCTGCGCATGTTCGGGCAGGGGACGAAAGTCTGCGTCGAGATAGCGCTCATGGCCGCTGACGCTGGTGAACTTTCCGGTGAATCGGTGATGTGCATCGGCGGCTCCGGAACAGGCGCGGACACTGCAATAATTCTTACACCGGTTCATCAGAGAAATTTCCTGGATATGAGAATACACGAGATTGTGTGCAAACCCAGGTAATGAGTGATCCCCAACGCTAAAGCGTGGGGTATCCTTTCAGTTTTCACCCTGAATTTCGTAATTTTATAGAGAAAAGAACTCATTCAGATTTATTCCGGATTGCTGAAATTTCAGAATAGATGGGGAGCACTTTTATTGTAAAAATGTCGAGAAAACTCTGGCTTTCAAGCCGGAGATGAATCTACATAAACAATAAAAGCGTGGGAATCCGCCATGCACCGTTCAATCTATTGCACAGGAAATCAAAGCTGTCAGGCTTTGATAAATCAGGTGCATGGCCCCCTGGGTAAACTTCCAGCCGGTCTAGAAACGCCAGCCACTTTAGGGGCTGGTAGTTTACGGGCTGGTAGTTTACTGAACAAGTCCTCGCAGAAGAGCAGCTTGAAAGCGCCCGTATCCGCAGACTTAAAAGTCGCGGTATGTGGGCGAGGACATGTTCAATCATTTCCAGGTAATATCATATTCACAATGTGAATCGCCTTTTAGCTGACACTTGGTTTTTAAAACTCTGCCTTTTGAGTGTGTGAGTTCCAACATTCCTTCAAATGCGCCTTCCCAACCAATGCAATCTTCCGGTATCTGGCTTACATCTTTCATAGTTACTTCTGCGCCTCTCTCGGTTGGTGTCGTGTTCACTTCACCAAAAGAGTAAGCGTCAGCGTACAGGTTCTTGGCCTTGTTCAACATGGTATCCATATTTGCAAATCTTACAATATATGCCAGAAGGCCCAGATTTTGAACGGTATGCTTGCCTGCTTGTCGCACCCTGGCCGCACCATGTGTATCGGATATCCAGTGAATGATGGCAAGAAGCATATCATGATTGTATTGCTGGCCGTCCCTAATTTTGATATCGTTTATCCGGGTTTTCTGGCAGCAATCTTCATACCCATCTTTCCCCCAGGTCTTTTCAACATACTTGAGATAACCATTGATAACACTGCCCCGAATTTGTCTGTCATTCATTACAGGTAAATGGTTTTCAATAAATATAAAGATTTTCTATAATCTACATGATTAACATTTTATTAATATACGAAAGGGTTTTATCACAATTGCCGATGTAACCCCGGTGATACCATCACACTCAAACTAGGCATAATCGGAGGCTCGGGAATCGCGGATGCAGGATTCTTCAAGGAAGTGGAAAGAAAGGAAATTGAGACACCCTACGGGAAGCCGTCGGCACCATACGTTATTGGGAAGTCTGGCGAAGTAGAGGTTATATTCCTTCAGAGGCACGGTATCGGCCACACAATACCGCCGCACAAGATAAATTACAGGGCCAATATCTGGGGAATGAGGGAGCTTGGCGTCCGACACATGATATGTCCCTCGGCGGTCGGCTCGCTGCGCATGGATCACAAGCCCGGGGAAATATGCATTTCTGACCAGTTCATAGATTTCACGAAACGCCGTGAACTCACTTTCTTCGACGGTCCCAAGGTGGAGCATGTTTCCACCGCCGACCCGTTCTGCGAGGGACTCAGAAAAATGCTGGCCGAGATTTGCGAGGACAATGCGATACCGTATCACGGCAAGGGAACCTATGTCTGCATAGAGGGGCCGAGATTCTCCACCCGGGCTGAAAGCCGCATGTTCAAGAATTTTGCCGACATAATCGGCATGACGCTGGTACCGGAAGCCCAACTGGCGAAGGAACTTGGCATATGCTACGCCAATCTGGCAATGGTTACTGACTACGATGTGTGGGCCGATAATCCCGTGAATATGGAAGAAGTTTTGAAGACCATGGCTGCCAATGTGGGCAAGATATCCGCAATAATCGAGGAATCCACGAGACGACTACCGGCGTGGAAGAAGGAATGTGTGTGTTAACCGCACCCCGCTGAACGTAAACTACCAGCCCCTAAAGGAGCCGGCGTTTCTAACCGGGCTGGAAGTTTACTGCTTATGCCGATTCATCTCGGCATTTATCCAGTAACACCCAACATATTATTGCAAAGTGTTATCACAACAACATGCCCCGCCCAGTATTTTGCGTGCGTTTTATTAGGTCGGGGTGGTCAAGTAATATATATTCCTTTTTGTATTTCTCACAGGCTATCATGGCAGACGAGAACATAAAGTGGGACGATTTTATCAATTATCTCGAACAGGTCAAGCAACGCGAGCTTGAGCTGAATGTCAGGGAAGAGGCACTGGAGGCCCAGACCCGGGACATGGAAGCCCGGCAATCGGAAATTGAATCAAAATTCAATGCCTTTTCTGAGAAAGAGTCCGAACTGGCTGAGAGGGAGCAGCGCAGCGCCGAAACCGAGGAATCTCTTGGCCGGAGGGAGCAAGAGATATCGCTGAAAACCGATGAGGTTGAGAAAATGTCCTCGTCGCTGGCAGATAGGGAGGCGCAGCTTCGGCAAAACACCGAGGCCGCGGAGGAACAGATGACCGCGAGGGAAAAGGCGGTTTCCGACCATGAAAAACAGGCTGCTGGTATGCTGTCCGAGGCAAAGGTCAGGAGCTCCGAACTCGTAACCCTGGAACAATCCCTGTCCGAGAGGGAAGCAGAGATAACCGAACGTGAGTCGGTGGTGAAGGAGAGGGGGGAGAATACCCTCAGGAAGGCAGCAACCATCGAGGAAAAATCAGCCGACCTTATCGCCAGGGAGAACGCGGTCGCAGAAACCGAGAAGGCACTGGCTGATTGGGAAAACGGGCTTGCTGCAACCGTCGCTTCGTTCGATGATAGGGAGCGTGCAATTTCCGGTAAAGAGGCTGAGATATCCTCGGTCAGGGACGAGAATGATGCAAGGGAAATGGCACTGGCCGAAAAGGAAACTGAACTGAAGAGAACGGCAGGTGAACAGGAGAAGGCCAGGCAGGACATCGATGTCCTGAAATCCGATTTCATGTCTAAACAGGACGCGCTCACCGAGGCTGAAGCCTCGCTGAGGCAGATTGAGAACGATTTATCCGAGCGTGAAGCCGCTATTGCCGAGGCAGAGATTCACGCCAAGAACAGGACCGAGGCCCTGGCAGAATCCGAGAATTCCCTGCGTGAACTGGAATCGCAACTGACCGGGAGAGAGGCTGCATTAACTGAAAAAGAGAGAGCCTTGGCAGCCAAAGAGGCAAAGTTCACCGAGGATTCGGCATCCATCGAGATGCGCCTGGCAGAGCTTACCGCCAAGGAATCGGAAATCCGGGAAATGGAGCAGGCTTTTACCGAAAGAGAAGAGACAGTTGCGGGGAAAGAGACCACCATTGCCGCTGAATTTGGTAGGCTGGAAGAGGAGAGGTCGCTCCTGCAGGCCAAGAAAGATGAGATATCCGCGCAGAAAACCGAACTCGCTAACAGCCAGAGCGAACTGGGTGCCAGGGAAGAATCATTCGCCAACGAAATCGCAGAACTCCGGTCCGAAACTGACCAAAAGGCTGCGGACCTGGCAGAGATGGAATCTGCCCTGCTTGATAAGGAGAAACGCATTTCGGAAAGTGAGGCGTCCCTGAAAGCCAAGAAGGAGGAACTAAGCGTCACACAAGCTGGATTAGCAGCCTCTGAAGCAGCGATTGGGGAGGCAAACTCTTCAATTGATTCCAGGATTGCCGAACTGGATGCCAGGGAAGAAAACCTGCGCTCCCGCGAGGAGGGCCTGGACAATGGACTGGCGGAGAGGGAGAACCTGCTGGCCGCAAGGGAAAAAGAGGCTGCCGAGCGAGAGGCGGAAGTGAAGAGGCTGTTCGTCGAGAAGGAGAAGACGTTTATTGACAGTCAAGAGGAATTGAAGAGTCAGCTGGCTGAACATGAGGCCGCTCTTGAAGCCAGGGAGAAAGATCTTATTGCCGGTCAAGAAGAAATGAAGAACCAATTGGCTGAGCAGGAAAAAGCACTTGAAGCGACTTCCAGGAACGAAGAGGATGCGAATGCACTCCAAGCTGCAATGGTCACCAGAATTTCGGACCTGGAAAAGAGAGAGTCCGAGAGCCTTGTGAAAGAACAGGATATTACTAGCAGGGAATCGGCGATGGACGAAAAGGAAGTACTGGTGACAAACCGTGAAAAAGAAATATCCGAAAGAGAGACCAGGGTGCAGGACCTGGAAAATAATATCAAGATAGCAGAGAATAAGTTGAGCGATGACATGGCTCGGCTGACAGCTGAACAGGCTGATACAGTGGCAATTGACGCCCTGAGGACGCAATTTGAAGAAAGCCAATCCGAAGTCGGAAGGCTCAGGAACGAACTTAGCGCGGTAAAGGCCACTGCATCCAAGGAAGACGATGCATCGCGAACTGAACTTAGTGCAAGGGAAGCCGAACTTAAAGATGCCAGGCAGAAACTCGAGGAGCAGAGGCAAACTATTGAGAAGGCCGGGAACGAATGGGCTGCCAAGACTGAAGCTCTTGAATTACATGAGAAGGAACTTACTGCCGGGAAATCGGTCCTCGATGCACGCGAGAAGGAAGCCTCCGAACCAGTTCCGGAGCCCGCGACTGTTGTTCAGCCACCCGTAACCGATCAACCGGCTGCAGAACCTGCCATCGAACTGGTAACTGCTCAGCAGGAAACCGCAGAACCGATTCCCGATGGACAGGTACCATGCACCAACTGCGCTACGCTGCTGGATAACGATGCCGTGATGTGCTTCAACTGCGGAGAGATGATAACCAGGAACATTGCCAAATCTGCCGAGGTTACCGAACCGGAAGCGCCTGCGGCAGACAACGAGATTTCGTGTCCCGGATGCCAGACCATGCTCCCGCAGGATGCCGTGATATGCTTCGTTTGCGGCCAGGCCATGGGAGAAAAAACTGAACCCCCCACACCAGAGCCGCCGAGGACAGTTAAGAAGAAAAGAATCCTCTGAGACGGACGCCCACAACATTCGGGCATGGCTGCCTCCAACGTTTTTACTGGCGATACCGATTCACATCAGCCTTGAAGGACTGAGCGTTCAGAAAATATAGAACCCAAAGGACATGAGAATCAAACCGGCAATCACCATGAGGAGCATGTACCAGAACTGGCTGTCCCGACGGGACTGGCGCTCCTGGCCGTACTGTTCGTAATATTTGGCTTTGTGGCCGCCTGTCATGTGCGCGGCTCTGACCGCGCCTGCCTCCGCACCGCCAGCGCTGGCCATGGCACCGGCATATATTATCATGACGCCGCCGAAAGGCTGAAACTGAAGGCCTCATTAAATGGCCACTTGGAACCATAGGCGATGAGGGCGCTTAATCCCACAATTACCAGTATTGTAACCCCGATGAATGCCAGGGCGGTTTTCACAGACTTCAATATCTCGCTCACCATGAATGCATAATGGACTTTGGGGCTTATAAATCTCCTGCGGGAATTCCCGGGAAATACACATGCTTGCAAGAGATTTCAAATACATATTGAAAATAGAAATCCCTGGGTAAGTATTCAGTGAAATGAAGCAATAACGATTGTAGATTTTAGATTTTCGATTGTAGATGTATTGGCGATTGTAGATTTGGGGATTGTAGATTTTAGATTTACGACGGATTGACTGGCCGAAGTGATTAGTGAAAAGT
>VMTD01000031.1 GCA_013791785.1 Methanobacteriota archaeon | reverse complement strand
AGTTAAAGGGCTCCCCGGGCCCCTATCTGTTGCTGGCAAATGTGAAATAAACTGAGTGACAAGTCTCAATCAATGAATAATAGTCATTCAGTGTGAAATGGTTAGGATGCCCCCGGCTTTAGCCGTGGGGAGCCCTCACTTATGGAGCAATCCGGCTGTGAAAACCCTGGGTAGATGATATACCTTCATTTCAAACCTCTAGTATTTAATACTTTTTCAAACTTGCCGAAACTATTATTATTCAGAATTGTTAATAATTGTTTTGTGTTGTTATTCGCATCATCACATGAAATGAGGGGCTAAGCTTTATATAGGGTAACTTTATCGGGGATAACCTGAACCCAAATTATACTGGTGGGCCTGTAGCTCAGCTAGGTAAAGGTTGTTCTTGGAACAGTCTTCTAGAAAGAGCATCTGGCTTTTACTCGGCTGATGCCTAAAAATGTCGGCCTGAGAAGATACCAGGTGGCCCGGGGTTCGAATCGAAGGCCGGCGAATAATCTACGACGCTGGCTAAGCTAACCCGATACGCGTTTGCTCGTCGGGATGGCTGACTTCGTCGAAAATCCCCGCAGGCCCGTCAATCATATATAGGACAGAGGTGTGAGAATGGCTGAGAAAAGCATTGCTTGGAGTATGGCCCCCATAGAGGCAGGTCACGAGAGGGGTGAGTAAGAATGGCTGATTATAATGTTCTGGAACATGACCACGTGCCCGAGCACCATCTTGTAGAGAAGAAAGATGAGGGGAGAATATTAAAACAGTACAGTGTCGGTAAAGACCAGCTTCCAAAAATCAGGAAGAGCGACCCATGCATAAAAATTCTAGAGGAAATATTGGGCGCGGATATTGAAGAAGGCCGCCTTGTCAGAATAGTCCGGACGCATTCGGTTTCCGGTGTTTCAGTGGCTTACAGAGTAATTGTGAGGGGGTAAACACATGAGAGAACTCGTGGATGCATTTTTCAGGGAAAGGAGTATAGTGAATCATCACATCGCCTCGTACAACGATTTTCTTCCTACCTTGGAAAACATCAACAACAGAATGCAAATGATTGTGGACAACATAAGGGTGTCCAAGAATGAAACCCTCAGGGGCGTTATCCAGCTTGATGAAGACAGAACCGACGGAAACGTTGTTGAAGTCAGAATCGGCCGCAAGAGGGGAAAGGACGGTCGGATAGACCCCCAGGAGAAACCGACAATCAAAATCGGCCAGCCAACAGTCAGGGAAGCCAACGGGGCAACCAATCAGCTCACTCCCATGGAGGCAAGGCTCAGAAATCTTACTTACATGGCTCCGATACATCTCACCTTCACCGTGATAGAAAACGGCGTCGAGAGGGAGCCGGAATCCGTCCACATCGGAAACCTTCCTCTGATGACCAAGAGCAAGAAATGCTGCCTGGATGAAGAGAACATTGATACGATGTTCAGCAAGCTGACCGAGGAAGTTCTTTCGAAGATGAGCTACAGGGACAAACTGATGAAGCTCGGAGAGGACCCCTGTGACCCCGGCGGTTATTTCATTGTCAGCGGAACCGAGCGTGTGCTGATTTCCCTTGAGGATCTGGCACCCAACAGGGTTCTTGCCGAGTATAACGAGAGGTACGGCACCAGGACGGAGATTGCCAAGGTGTTCTCCCAGAAAGAAGGTTACCGCTCGCTCACATTGCTCGAGAAGAAGAAGGACAGTCTTCTCACTGTTTCAGTGGCTGCGGCCACCGGCCAGATTCCATTGTACATACTCATGAAGGCCCTCGGTATGGATAGCGATGAGGATATCTACAATTCCATTGTTTCGGACCGCAAGATGGACACGGTAGTTTACGCCAACATAGAGGAATGCCAGGACGAAAAACTCTACCCTCCGTTGGGCATCAAATCCACCGAGGATGCAATTCTCTGGCTGGAGAAGAAATTCGCAACGGGCCAGGCAAAGGAGTACAGGGAAAAGAAGGTCGAATCCATAATCGACAAGGCCCTGCTCCCCCATCTCGGAGACAATCCCGTCGACAGGCTCAAGAAGGCCGTTTTCCTCGGAAGGATGGCCCGAACTGTTCTGGAACTGTTCCTGGGCATGCGCGGAGAGGACGACAAGGACCATTATGCCAACAAGAGGCTCAAGCTCTCCGGCGACCTGATGGAGGATCTTTTCAGGGTCTCATTCACGAACCTCGTTAAGGATCTCAAATACCAGCTCGAGAGGGGCTATGCCAAGAAGAAGAGCATGAAAATCAGCTCGGCAATAAGGCCGGACCTTCTTACCCAGAGGCTTCTGCACGCGCTGTCCACAGGTAACTGGGTGGGCGGCAGGGTCGGAGTTTCCCAGTTGCTGGACCGAACGTCCAACATGAGCACCATGAGCCATCTCAGGAGGGTCACATCCCCCCTGACCAGGAGCCAGCCTCACTTCGAGGCAAGGGACCTTCATCCCACACAATGGGGCAGGCTTTGCCCGAATGAAACACCGGAAGGTCAGAACTGCGGCCTGGTGAAGAATTTCGCACTGCTCGTTGATGTCAGTGAGCGTTCCCATGACCATGAAGTGAAGCAATTGCTCGTGGACCTCGGTGTCAAGGAAATCAAGAGCCAGCAAACCAATCTCACAAGGGTTTATGTCAACGGTGACCTTGTTGGTACCCATGACAGGCCCGATGACCTGGTCGAGGAAATGCGCCAGCGCAGGCGCGGTGGCATCCTTTCACACGAAATCAATCTGAGATTTGACAGGGACATGAACGATATCATAATAAACTGCGATGAGGGCAGGCTCAGAAGGCCCCTGTTGGTTGTCAAGGACGGCCGCATCCTTCTCACGAAGAGGCACCTGGAAGGTCTGGCAAACGGCCGCATGAAAATGAAGGACCTCATGAGGGAAGGCGTCGTCGAGTGGATAGATGCAGAGGAGGAGGAAGATTCCTTCATCTCCATTACCCCCTACTTGGCCCCGACCAAATGCCCGGCCTGCGGAAAACTGCTCTCGGAGGGAAATGTCACATGGGACAATGTTGGCATACCGGAACCCACGGTCAAGCTCACCTGCAATTTCTGCAGCGGTGACATGGAAGTACCCAAATTGCTGCTTCCGGAAAACACACACATGGAGATAGATCCCATGCTGATAATGGGTGTAGCGTCCGGAATGGTTCCGTACCCCGAGCACAACTCATCTCCAAGAATTACCATGGGCGCGGCAATGGCCAAGCAATCGCTGGGTATGGCGGATTCCAACTACAGGATACGTCCGGATACCAGGGGTCACCTAATGCACTACCCGCAGCAGCCAATGGTTCAGACTGAAATAATGAAGTATGTGAATTTCAAGGAAAGACCCGGCGGCCAGAATTTCGTGGTCGCAGTGAGTTCCTACCACGGCTACAACATGGAAGATGCGCTGGTCTTCAGCAGGGCCTCCATAGAAAGGGGTCTGGGCCATTCATCCTTCTTCAGGACATACAAGGCCGAGGAGAGACGTTACCCCGGCGGCCAGGAGGACCATTTTGTCATACCTCCCACCGATGTAAGGGGCGCCAGGGCGGACGAGTCCTACAACAATCTCGATGAGGACGGTCTCATCAATCCGGAAGTCTACGTCAAGGGCGGAGATGTCCTTGTGGGAAAGACCTCACCCCCCAGGTTCCTGGAGGAAGATACGGATTTCCTCACTCCCCAGAAACGCAGGGAAACGTCCGTAACCGTAAGGCCGGGCGAGAAGGGCTGGGTCGACAGCGTCATGCTCACCGAGACGGAAAATGGTTCCAGATTGGTCAAGGTCAAGGTCAGGGATCCGAGAATTCCGGAACTGGGCGATAAATTCGCATCCAGGCACGGTCAGAAAGGCGTCATAGGCCATATAATACCGCCCGAGGACATGCCGTTCACGGAATCCGGAATGACCCCGGACCTGATAATCAACCCTCATGCTATTCCTTCCCGTATGACCGTGGCCCATGTGCTGGAAATGATAGGCGGCAAGGTGGGTGCCATGGAAGGCCGTTTCATTGACGGAACTCCTTTCAGCGGCGAGAGGGAGGATTCCCTCAGGAAGGCACTGGTCGAGTCCGGCTTCAAGCACAATGCCAGGGAAGTGATGTTTAACGGCGTAACCGGCGAGATAATCCATGCCGACATTTTCATCGGAGTTATCTACTACCAGAAATTGCATCACATGGTTTCCGGAAAGATGCATGTGCGTTCCAGAGGCCCGGTGCAAATACTCACCAGGCAGCCCACGGAAGGCCGTTCCAGGCAGGGCGGTCTGAGGTTCGGTGAGATGGAGAGGGATTGCCTTATTGGTCACGGCGCGGCAATGGTCATCAAGGACCGTTTGCTGGACGAGTCTGACGGAACAACTCAGTACATCTGCGGAAACTCGAAATGCGGTCACGTTGCAATGATGGACCGCCGCGGGGTACTCAGATGCCCGGTCTGCGGAAATAACTCGAGCGTTTACCCGGTGCAGACCAGCTATGCATTCAAACTGCTCATGGACGAACTGCTGAGCCTTGGTGTGGCAATGAGGCTTCAACTGGAGGAATTGAAATGATCAGACGAGGCGTTAACAAGCGCATCCACGGCATAAAATTCGCGCATCTTTCACCCGAGGAAATCAGACGCATGTCTGCGGTCAAGATAATCACTGCCGACACATACGATGATGACGGTTTCCCGATCGAGATGGGCCTTATGGACATGCATATGGGTGTCATCGAACCGGGCCTGAGGTGCAAGACCTGCGGACAGAAGGTGGATGAGTGTCCGGGTCACTTCGGCCACATAGAACTGGCAATGCCGGTAATCCACGTGGGCTTCGTCAAGGACATAAAGAGATTGCTCCAGTCCACATGCAGGGGATGCAGCAAAGTTCTGTTAACCTCCAGCCAGATCGAGGAAGAGGAGAATCTCCGCAAGATGCTCGAAGAGCTGGGCGGTGACCTAACCGAGTTCGAGAAGCTCATGAAGGATACTGCCAAAACAGCCATGAGAACCGTATGTCCGCACTGCAACGCAGAACAGCTCAAGATATCCCTGGATAAACCGTCAACGTTCCGCGAGGAGGGCCACAAGCTCACACCCAAGGAAGTGCGCGAAAGGTTGGAGAAGATTCCCGACGAAAGTCTCATACCCATGGGCCTCAACCCTGAGGTTTCGAGACCGGAATGGATGGTGCTAACAGCCCTTCCGGTTCCGCCGGTCACGGTAAGACCTTCCATAACACTCGATTCCGGGGACAGGTCGGAAGACGACCTCACTCACAAACTGGTGGACGTTCTTCGTATCAACCAGCGCCTGAGGGAGAACAGGGACTCCGGAGCACCGCAGCTGATCGTGGAGGATCTGTGGGAACTCCTGCAGTACCATATAACCACATACTTTGACAACCAAACTTCCGGGATACCGCCTGCCAGACACAGGTCCGGCCGTCCGCTCAAGACGCTGGTCCAGAGGCTGAAGGGCAAGGAAGGCCGTTTCAGGTCAAACCTTTCCGGTAAGAGGGTGAATTTCTCCGCACGTACGGTCATATCGCCGGACCCCATGCTGTCCATCAACGAGGTGGGCATACCGTGGTTTGCCGCAAGGGAACTTACCATACCTATACGTGTGACCAACTTCAACTTGAACGTTGTCAAGGACATCATAATGCGCGGCCCCGAGCCGGTCACGGAACACGGGGAATACCTTGCCGGAGTGAACTATGTCATCCGGGAGGATGGCAGGAGAATCAAAGTTACTGACAAGAACGCGGAAACCGTTGCCGAGAACATCGATATCGGTCACGTGGTCGAACGCCAGATGACCGACGGCGACATAGTTCTGTTCAACAGGCAGCCGTCGCTTCACAGGATGTCCATGATGGCCCACAAGATACGTGTGATGAAGGGAAAGACCTTCAGATTCAACCTCTGCGTCTGTCCGCCATACAATGCGGATTTCGACGGCGACGAGATGAACCTGCACGTCATCCAGAGTCCCGAAGCCATAGCCGAGGCCCGGATACTCATGCTGGTCCAGGAGAACATTCTCTCCCCCAGGTTCGGAGGTCCGGTGATAGGTGGTATCCATGATTACATCACTGGCTCTTTCATGCTCACCCACACGAACCCGCTCTACACCCAGGACGAGACCGCTCTCATTCTCAGCCATATAGGGCGTGTGGATTGGCCTGAAGCGGCAAAAACCGTTGACGGTATGAGGTTCTGGTATGGAAAGGATCTGTTCAGCATGTGCCTGCCAGAGGGTCTCAATCTATCTTACAAATCATCCATCTGTCAGAAATGCGACACCTGCAAGAAGGATGACTGTGAATTTGATTCCTATGTGGTCATAAGAAACGGCAAGCTGCTGAAAGGTACCATCGACGAAAAGGCGCTGGGCGCTTTCAAGGGCATCATACTCGACAAGATTGCCAGGGACTTCGGTTCCAATGAGGCAAGGCTGTTCCTCGAGATGGCAATCAAGATGGCAGTGAGTGCCATCATGATACACGGTTTCAGCACCAGCATCGACGATGAGGACATACCGCTGGATGCCAAGATGCAGATACAGGATATGTTACTGGATGCCACAAACAATGTCAGGGGTTATGTCAACGCATTCAACGACGGTACCCTGGAAGCCATGCCCGGCAGGGGCCTTGATGAAACCCTGGAGATAGAGGCCATGAGAGAACTCGGTCAGGCCAGGGACAGGGCGGGTCAGATAGCCAGTAAGTACCTTGGCCTGGAAAACTCCGCGGTGGTAATGGCCAGGAGCGGTGCCAGGGGTTCCATGCTGAACCTCAGTCAGATGGCCGGCTGCATAGGTCAGCAGGCCGTCAGGGGCGGCCGTCTCTCGAGGGGTTACCAGGGTCGCACTCTTCCACATTTCCAGAAAGGTGATTTGGGTGCAGAGGCAAAGGGTTTCGTTAAATCCTGCTATAAGTCCGGTCTAACGCCGACGGAATACTTCTTCCACAGCATGGGTGGCAGGGAAGGTCTGGTGGATACCGCCGTCAGAACGTCCAGGTCCGGTTACATGCAGCGCAGGCTCATCAATGCCCTGGAGGACCTCAAGGTCATGCAGGACGGCAGCGTCCGGAACACCTCAGGGACCATAATCCAGTTCAATTTCGGTGATGATGGCATCGACCCGTCCAGAGGCATAAACGGAAAGGCCGCGGACATAGACGACATATTGTTCCAGCTTCTGGGAGACCGTGATGACATTGACCTCAGCGGAAAGCTGAACCTTGTCAGTTACGGTGCAATTGAAAGGGACATGGACACGGCGGATGACGTTGATGAAGTCGAGACAGAGACGGAGGAGTGAAGATGGCAAGAAAGGACACGGTAAATGCATTGATACGCCGCGGCGTGAGTGCCAAGGTATCCGAGGCCATTGCCAATGCTGGCTTCAAGATCGGCGACCTGAAAAAAGCACCATTCGAACTCCTGCTTCGGTATCTGTCCGAGCCAGATGCACAGGACCTGCTGGACAAGATTGGCGCCAAGAAGAAGCACATGGACATGAAGCCCAAAACCAAGACCAAGGCTGCTCCCAAGGAAAAGGATGAGAAGAAGCTGAAGGTCAGAAGGACCGACCTGGTGATACCCAAGAAGGTCAAGGACCTCAATCCGCAGGAGAAGAAGATTGCCGAGATACTCGGAAAGAAAAAGGTTTCACTCCCGAGAAGCATCATCGAGGAACTTGCCCAGTACCAGGACCATCTCAATCTGAAGATCAAGGACCTGGAAAAGGTCATCGACATGGTGCTTGAACAGTACGAGCTTCACAAGATAGACCCCAATGAATCCATCGGAATCGTTTCCGCCCAGTCAATCGGCGAGCCAGGAACGCAGATGACCATGAGAACTTTCCACTATGCCGGTGTTGCTGAGATAAGTACCACTTTGGGGCTGCCGCGTCTCATTGAGATTGTGGATGCCAGGAGAATTCCCAGCACACCCATGATGACTGTCTACCTCAAATCGAAAGAAAAGCGGGCGGATTCCGATTATGCGAGGATGGTTGCATCCTCCATTGAAGAGACCATTCTGCCGGACATCGCCGGTGTCAGAACCGACCTGGATGGCATGAAACTGGTCATTGAACCGGACATGAAGAAACTGGACTCCAAGGACATTTCCATCGACAGCATCATATTTGCCCTGAAAAAGGACAGGCGGCTGAAGGCTGTCGTCGAAAGGGAAGGCAATACCATCACAATCAAGCCGGAAGTCCCCCAGTTCAGGAAACTGCACCAGATGTACGAGATAATCAGAGAGTGCAGGGTCAAGGGCATCGAGGGCATCAAGAAGGCCGTTATCAGAAAGCAGGGTGATGAGTATGTGGTTTTCACGGAGGGTTCCAACCTGGCCAAGATGCTGGAGAATGATTATGTTGATTCCACCAGAACCAAGACCAACAGCATCATGGAAATCTCCCAGGTCCTGGGCATAGAGGCCGCTAGAAAATCCATTGTGGATGAAGCCGAGCACACACTCTCGGAACAGGGTCTGGCCGTGGACAAGAGGCATATAATGCTGGTTGCCGATATGATGTCCAACGACGGTGATGTCAAGGCAATAGGAAGGCACGGAATTTCCGGAAGAAAGTCAAGTGTACTGGCAAGGGCCGCGTTCGAAATCACATCCACGCATCTGCTGAAGGCGGGCATAATCGGCGAGGTCGATTCCCTGGACGGCGTTGCAGAAAACATCATCGTGGGCCAGCCGGTAACGGTCGGCACCGGTGCGGTGAACCTTATATATTCACCAGAATTGATGAAGAAAAAGAAGAGGGATTGATATGGATATCAACAGAGCATTGAGAACTGTGACCAAGACCGGTGAAGTTACCTTCGGGGTTTCCCAGGCCAAAAAGGCCATAGCCAGCAAGCAAGGCAAACTCATAATAATTGCCTCCAACTGCCCGGCAAAGGAACTGAAGGACCAGAACGATATACCGGTGATGGAATTCCCCGGCACGAACAGGGAGCTGGGTTCCGCATGCGGAAAGCCGTTCTCGGTTTCCGTGGTGACGGTCATCAAGCCGGGCGAATCGCAGATTCTGAGCAAGTAGGTAATTCGATGGCAGAAGTCAGACTGGACAATCAGACCCTTCTCCATATCGGCCTCTTCGAGAAGATAACCCGTGTCCGGATACGCGACTGCGTGGAGATGGATGACAAGATAATCTTCATGGTCGATAATGGCTGGATAACCAAGGCCGTGGGAAAGAACGGCGAGAATGTTTCCAAGCTGAGAAAGGCCCTTGACAAGACCATCCAGATAATCGAGCATTCCGATGACCCGCAGCAATTTGTCAGAAGCGTCTTCCACCCATACGGTGTGGAGAGCGTCGAACTGGAGACCCGGGGCAATCAGATACATGCTACTGTGAAGGTAAATCCCGTGTTGAAGGCCAAGGCCATCGGGAAGCAGGGCCGCAACCTGAAGATTTTCAGGGATATCATAAGCCGGCACCATGACATACAGAGCGTCAGCGTATCCTGAGGTGCATCACATGCCGTACGATGTAAGAATGACCGACCCCTCGTCCTGCGACAGACTGGGCGGCTGCATACACATCTGCCCGGAGAAGGTCTGGAAATGGGCCGAGATAAACGGCCGAAACCTGCCAGTCCCTGTGAGGCCCGAGGATTGCACCGGATGCATGAAATGTATCAAGATATGCCCGCCGAAGATAATTGAAGTTACCGTTGAATGAATTGATAAATACTCAAAATTTCTTGTTTTATATGAGATATTATTAATATGTACTATTACCTTACACTCCAGGTACGGAGAGTGTCGAGCAAGATTGGAGGACGCAGTCCATGTTAACTTGTTTGGCAATCAGGTCGGAAGAATCAATTGAAATGCTAAATTCATTTATGGCAAATTGGGAACATCAAACAATATTTATCAATTCTGAAAACGGAGTGCATTCGTTTATATCAAACATCTCAAATCCATTAGTTGAAGTAAAATTGTGTCGAGGCAGAAATATCGAGGAGGTTGGCTAGGGTGTATCGACACTCCCGTACTTCACCGGCCTCCTCGATTCTGAACCTGTGCAAGCAGACAGAGGAGTCGCTGAACGATGAAGACATGGATGCGTTGCGCAAGTTGATCTACGAATACCCGGGTATTTCAGAGCAGAACAAAGATGTAATCTCCAACCTCGTCACCATTGTTGTTTTTCAGCATGATAAATATAGAAAGGCATTGAGTGAATTGGAATCTTTTTTGAAATCCCTTGAATGAAAACCACTGAAAATCTTGGCGTCAGCTCAGATGCCGAGACATGCCCGCCGGGAGAGGACGAAAACAGATAATACGTAATGATGCATGAATTGTGTTATATTATGTCACGGAGATCATTGAAGTTCCGTGAAATCGCGAGATATCAATGCGTTCATCAAAAGCCTTATTACCCTCACACCAATCCTTCGTCATGCTTGACTGGTTCACTGCACTCCTCGTCGGCACCATCCAGGGTCTTCTCGAATGGCTGCCGATATCCAGTTCCGGACAGACCACTCTTGTCATGGTGAACTTTCTCGGCATCCGCCCGGAATTCGCCATCTCGTTCGGGCTGGCTGTCCACATCGGCACGGCTATGGCTGTGTTCGCCAGGTATCCCCGGCCGCTGGTCGGTATGCTGGATATCCGAAACTTCACACCCAAGAAAAAATTCTACTGGCTTACTACGATAATCTCACTTCTCTGCGCCCTTCCCATAATGTTCCTCTTGGAGAGCACCTTCGACAGCGAGCTCTGGACCGGCGTGACCATCACGCTTCTCATCGGTCTTGGCCTGGTAGCTACCGGCATAATTCTTGGCCGTTCCAAAAAATCCAGTTTCAGACCCATATCCCGCGGTCGATATTCTGATTATCTGCTTGTGGGTATCGCCCAGGCATTTGCGGTTCTGCCGGGCGTCTCCAGGTCCGGCATGACAATGGCCACCCTGCTGGGCAGAAGGTTCAGGGAGGTGGAAGCGCTCACGTTCTCTTTCTTGCTCTCGGTTCCGGTTTCCATGGCATCGTTCGCTTACATAGTGGTATTCGGAGACATGGGCGAAATCCCGTTGTTTTTCCTGGGCATAGCCGCAGTTTCATCATTCGTGTTCGGATACCTGTCCATGGGTGTGTTGGTAAAAATGGCCAGTGACCTGAAATTCTCCAAATTCTGCATATTACTGGGCGGGATAACCATCGCATTTGCATGCTGTCTTCTGATAATTTAAACCTGGAAAATTTCGCCCTTGGCCTTGCTCACTTTTCCCATCTTCTTGCTGAAAAGGAACATGAGATTGTCCTTGCCGTCCTTCCAGGTGTTGAGCTTGACCTCTCCCACCCGGGGGGTGTAGCGGATCGGTATCTCTCTGTACCGACATTTTCTGTAAGCCTCAATTTTAATTTCCTCGGAGAGCGCCATCCTGTCGCTGACCAGGTTGAACTTTGCCAGCACCGAGCGCCTGAACACCCACATGCCGGTCTGGGAATCTGCCGATTTCATTGAGAATATCACGTTCATGGCGACCTTCAGGCCCCAGTTTCCCATTCGGTGCTTTCCGTTCATGACACCCTTCTCCAGTTTTGTGAGTCTGTCCCCGGAGATGAAATCCACCTCCTCGGTTTCGAGGATATGGACGAATTTCGGGATGTCCCCGGCCGGATACGTACAATCCGCATCCAGAGTTGCAATGTACTTTCCCTTCGCCTGGGAGAAACCGGTCTTGTAAGCGCGGCCGTACCCCCTCCTCGGTTCTGGAATTACCCGAGCGCCTTTCGAGGCGGCAATCTCCCTGGTGCGGTCCTTTGAATCCGTGTCAACAACCAGAACTTCATATTCCATGCCTTTCAGGGCCGAATTGATCTGGTCCATGACCTCGCCTATCGCCTCTTCCTCGTTCATGGTGGGTATAATTACCGAAACCAGGGGTGCTGTCATCGGCTTGCGGATTGCCATATCCATTAAAAAGGTTGCTATTCTCCGGAATATCAATCAAAATGGCTTTTAGAACACGAACACGGCGGCGGAAATCACTGTTGTCCAGAGGCCGTTCTTGTCGCATATTGCCGATTGTGTGATATGCCTGGTCTTGACAACGTGGCCGCCCATCTTGAAGATATCCTTTTTCGCGTCGTATCCAACTTCAACATTGAACTCGATGCCCAGTGTGGATGCCAGCATTTTGGCGGCCAAATCTTCAGCGTACTCCCCGCAGACCTTTTCAGTTTGACCGAATGAGTGATGCTCGCTCAGGTAGCCGTAATGGTCGGAGTTCGCCGGATTCGCCATGCCGATCGATGCGGCCATCAGACGGTTGGGTTCGTTGGATTCCAGCTGCGCTATGACCACGAAAACAATCTGGCCCGGTTCCAACATCTCAAGTCCCTTTTCCCGTGTTATGATATTACATCTGGGCGGGAGAATGGACGATACCCGAACCAGGTTGAATTTCTCTATGCCAGCAGACCTGAGGGCGTCCTCAAAGCTGCTGAGTTTTTCCTTGTGCTTGCCTACCCCCTTCGTGAAGAAAACGTTCTTCGGAAGGAATACATTGTCAGGTGACATGTGCCGGCTAATCAGGTTTTGGTATTAATCTCTTCTTATGGGGTAAGAGTTCAGTATTCTGAAGTTTGCTCGTTAAATTGTAGTTTTTAGTGAACAGTGAATAGTGATAAGTGAAAAATGAAAAACGTAGTATTTTTGTCCTTGAGAGCCAATTCTTTCACCATTTACCTCCCAACGTCACTTTTCACTATTCACTT
>VMTD01000027.1 GCA_013791785.1 Methanobacteriota archaeon | reverse complement strand
CTTACAACGGTAAGTGGTCCGTATCCCCAAGTTCTCCTCTATTACTACAGATAGCTCTGCCAATAAATTATGGCATTTTGATATCGCTGATGCAGGAACAGATTATAACAGCCAGTTAGTGATAAAGGCCGAGAACCCCCCGGTTTTTAAGCCGGGGATGAGAGGCCATTTACACGGATATAAACAAAAGGTAGGCCGCCATGCGCCGTCCAATCTATTGCGCATGAAATCAAAGCTAAATGGCTTTGATAAATTAGGTGCATGGCCCCTGGGTAAACTTCCAGCCCTGGCAACAAACGCCAGCCACTTTAGGGGCTGGTAGTTTACATAATTAAATCTGTTATTGCGGGATTATAACTTTTGAAGGCTGACCACTTACCCGCCCTCCGCAATTCATTTAATACATGACTCAATTACAGATTCGCAATTATCGCTCAAACAAGGGGGAGCACACATTGCCTGAATCAGCCAGCGCACCTTTACAGGACAGGTGGGAGGAATTCCTCGTCCACTACGGCTACGACAAAAAGATAGCCGTCATCGCAAGCACATACCCGGAGGAGCGTAGCCTCTATGTAAAATATGAGGACCTCGAACATTTTGACGTGGAGTTTGCCGATGAGCTTCTGCGTTCTCCCATCAGAGTTCTCGGCGCCGGAGAAATGGCTGTGGCCAGCATTGCCAAGATGGCCCAGACCATGGACGAAGGGCACATGATTCATCTGCGCATCAAGGAACTTCCGTCCGAA
Organism: Methanobacteriota archaeon; assembly: GCA_013791785.1. Taxonomy (GTDB): domain Archaea; phylum Thermoplasmatota; class Thermoplasmata; order SG8-5; family SG8-5; genus UBA147. The sequence continues at coordinate 22,012 of VMTD01000027.1, read as the reverse complement.
AAGCAGAGCGGCATCAGGATTGGCATCCGTGATATCAGGGCCAAGGATATGAGCCAGTTCATATCTGTTGAAGGTCTGGTAAGGAAGGCCAACGAAGTAAGGCCGAAGGTTCTTTTGGCGGCATTCAGATGTTTGAGATGCGGTCATGTTACCACTGTTCTCCAGGAAGAATCCAGCCTCAGGGAACCGCTGGAATGCGAGAAGAATGAGGACGGCGGCGGCGGTTGCGGCCGCGGCCACGGTTCCACAAGATTCAAGTTGCTGAAGGATATTTCCACATTTGTCGATACAGAGAAAATAGAGATACAGGAACAGCCCGAGGAACTGAATGCGGGAGCCCAACCCCAGACCCTCGTCGCATACCTGGAGGACGACATTGCCGGGCAGATATTTCCTGGCGCGAGAATCATTCTCAACGGCATTCTTGACAGCCGCATGAGGCAGAGAGGTTCCCAGGGCCAGACCACATTTGACATATTCCTGAACGTCAACAGCCTGGAATTCCAGGAGGAAGACGCGTATGACCTTGACATTTCTGATGAGGAACAGATTCAGATTGATGAGCTGGCCGCCAACCCGAATGTGATTGAGCTGATACGTGATTCCATTTCACCCACCATTTTCGGCCTTGAATTTGAGAAAGAGGCTCTGGCACTCCAACTTTTCGGCGGAATCGCCAAGCTGATGCCGGACAACACCCACATCCGCGGCGATATCCACATACTTCTGGTGGGTGACCCCGGAACAGCCAAGTCCCAGCTTCTCAGGCACATGTCCGATATCACGCCCAGAGGTATTTACGCCTCCGGAAAATCCGCCACCAGTGCGGGTCTGACTGCCGCGGCCGTGAAGGAGGAATTCGGCGAGGGGCGCTGGACCCTGGAGGCCGGTGTCCTGGTGCTGGCGGACAAGGGATTGGCTTGCGTGGACGAGTTGGACAAGATGTCAAAGGAGGACAGGAGCAGCATGCACGAGGCCATGGAACAGCAAACTATCTCCATTGCCAAGGCCGGAATAAATGCAACGCTTCAGTCCCGCTGTTCCATACTGGGTGCGGCCAATCCGAAATTCGGCAGATTCACTCAGAGCGATTACATAGCAGACCAGATTAATCTCCCGCCGACGTTACTTTCCAGATTTGATCTTATTTTTCCGATATATGACAGGCCGGAAGCCGCCGAGGACGAGAGGATTGCGGAACACATACTGAATTCGCATCTTATCGGGGAAATGAGGGTGCGTTACAAAGGCCAGGGCGACTCGGATGAAACATATGATCGCGCAAAATTTGAAGCCTTGGACAAAACAAGGAAGCCATGTATAGACCCTGTTCTTCTGAGAAAATATGTTTTCTATTCCAAGAAACATAAATTCCCGGTACTCACCAGGGAGGCAATTGACCGTCTGAAGTCCTATTATCTCGAGGTCAGAAAACTCGGGGAGAGCAGCGAGGCAAAATCAGTCCCCATCACCGCAAGGCAATTAGAAGGTTTCGTGAGAGTGGCTGAGGCCAGCGCAAGGGCAAGGATGTCAGACGATGTCTCACTGGATGATGCGGAACGTGCCATCCGGATTGTGAGAGAATACCTCCGAAGGGTCATAGGCAGGGGCGGCGATGAACTGGTCTGGGACAGTGATGTGCTCTCCACCGGCGTCCCGCACAGTCACCAACAGAGGCGTCTGGCCATTAATTCCATGATGAAGGAACTGCTGGCCGAGGACAGCCAGGGATTCACACTTGCAGAGGTCGTTGAAATCGCCGTACAGCGTGGCATAGAGGAGAGCAGGGTCATGGCCATATGGGAGGACCTGAGAAAGACCGGTGATGTTTATCAGGTTGGCAAGCGGGGTGAAGAACCGCTCTACAAACTTGTGCACGAGCTCTGATCTCATGATAATGACCAAGATACACACATCCGGTTCCGAAACCATCCTCGCGGCCTGCGATTCCGAATTGCTGGGCAAGACCCTTGAAGAAGGTGATATCTGCATTTCCGTCAACAGCACGTTTTTCGGTGAGACCGAGGTAACCGAGGACGAATTTCGTGGCATGCTGGCATGCGCCACGTCCGCCAATATAGTAGGCGAAAAAGCAGTAAACATAGCAATAGAACTGAATTGCATACATCCGGATGCGGTGATGCGAATCTTAGGAGTTCCGTACGCAATGTTCTTCAATATGGGGTGACAGGAATGTTCTGCGTCGAGTGCGGCTCCGAGGATGAACTTTATGGCCATCTGTGCAGAAACTGTCTGCTTTCCAAGAACCTTGTTGTGCCCCCGGAATATCTCACTGTTGAGGTTTGTTCGAGTTGCTTCAAAGTAATGGAAGGTTCCGTATGGAAGGCCATGCCCCATGAAGATATGGCTTCCACACTCCTTGCCACAGCCACAAAAACCCACTCCCAGGTCGAGAAGGTTCGCTGGACAGTTCCGAACTTTTCCGCAGAGAAGGGTGAACACAGGATTCTGTGCACTGCCCATGCACTCATAGGGCGCGAGGAATTGGACCTGGATTTTGAGGTCCGGATGCGCATCCGTTTGCAGAGATGCCCCTCCTGTTCCAGACAGGCCGGTGATTATTACGAGGCAATACTTCAATTGAGAATTGATGGGCTTGACCTGAAGAAAGCGGAGGTCGAACTGGCCATTGAAATAGATATCGTATTCAAGACACTGGATGAACATGCCGGAACCGCCGAGAATGCCTTCCTCACAAAATACTCGCCTGTCAAGGGCGGTATGGACTTCTATCTGGGCTCGTTGGCGCTGGCCAGAATACTCGCCAACAAGTTCCGCAGCCGTTTCGGCGCCGTCATAAATGAATCGCCTTCCCTGGTGGGTATGAAGGACGGCAAGGACCTCTACAGAAGCAGTATCCTGGTCAGGTTTCCCAGCATAAGGGAAGGTGACGTTGTGGCACTGGACAGGACGGTACACGTTGTGGAATCCGGAGACGGCAAGATTTTGGTTCTGAAGAATGTCCGTAATGGCAAGATAGTTCGCGTTCCCACGGGGGACGTGCATCTCAGGATAGTTGCCAAATTTCATGAGATTAAGGAAGCCGTGGTGGTCACCCACGACCGTTCAAGCATTCAGATTCTCGACCCGGACAGCATGGTTGCCGTGACAGTATCCAAACCCCCCTATCTCAAGAGGTTCGGCGAAACTGTGCCAGTGGTCCGATACGATGATGCCTTGTACGTGGTTTGATTGCACTCCCTTTTTAATCAGGTAATTATTTAAATCATATTTACCTATATCCATAGGCTAGTGAGCATGGTCGGCGGGAAGGCCATGCGATTCGGAGGTTTAAACATGGAAGACGGATATGTAAAAACGTACATTGAGGGGTTTGACGACAAGTTGCACGGGGGTATCCCGGTCGGAAGCGTGGTCCTTCTTGTGGGACAGCCTGGCACAATGAAGTCCTCGGTGGCTTTCAATGTGCTTTTCAACAGCGCTCTCGAGAAGGGTATCAAGGGTCTTTACGTGACATTGGAGCAGAGCTCAAAAAGCCTGGCCAAGCACATGACATCCATGGGCATGGACCCGGAACAGGTTCGGGACAAGATAGAGATAATAGATATCGGTCTGATAAGGAAGAAGCTCACTCAGTTGCAGGAGCAGAGCTGGATGCAGGTGTTCAAGATGTACGCCAAGAACCTGAAGGAGACAAGTGATTACCAACTTCTGGTAATCGATTCGCTGCCGGTTCTGAATGTCCTTGCCAAATTCCACAACCCCAGAGAAGAACTCTTCCACCTGTTCGAATGGCTCAGGGACCTGAACGTGACCACCATAATGATAACCGAGATGACCCCCGACACTGCCAAATTCGCGGAATACGGCGAGGATTTCCTGGCCGACGGATTAATCTACCTGAGGATGGCCGAGATCGGCGACACCAATATTCAGCGCCAGATACGGTGCGTGAAGATGCGCTCGGTCAATCACAACGGAGACTACCATTCCCTGCTCTTTGACCATGGCCAGTTCAAGGCCACCAAGGCAATCAGCAACACGAGAGGTTGAATCATGTTGGAAAGGAAATTGAAAGTTAAATTATGCATGGTGGGGGATTCGGCCGTCGGTAAAACCAGTCTGATAAAGAAATTCGTCCTGGACGTCTTTGACGATGCCTACATCACCACCATCGGCACCAAGATTACGAAGCGTACCGTCAAGCTGAAGGAGGGGGAAAAGGAAGTGGCAATGGACATGATGATATGGGATATCATGGGCCAGATCAGTTTCCGCTCCCTTCTTCAGGATGCATATTTCTATGGAACACACGGCATCCTGGCGGTTGTCGATTCAACCAGACCCGATACCCTGGAGTCCATCCATGACTGGGTCAAATCCGTCAGGCAGGTCGTTGGCGATGTCCCCATGATCTTCGTGGCCAACAAGTGTGACCTGGAATCCAAGATAACAAAGGAGATGCTGACCAAGGAACTGGGCCGGTATGATTGCAAATTCTTATATGTCAGTGCCAAGACCGGAGAAAACGTCGCAGAGGCCTTCAAGGCGCTCGGCGATGCCATTATCGAGAAGTATTTTCCGGAAATGGCTTGAACCGGGGTTTCCACAATGAAAGTCGAACTAGTCTCCCACACCCCAGACCCCGAGCGAACCGTGGCCATGGCAGTGCGCACCTGCCACGCTCCCGAGGTTCCGAAGGGGAAAATGAACGACGTTCAGATTACTCGATTGCTGAAGTTGGTGCGCAACCTCGGCCATGAGTCCGTTTTCGAGCATGTGAGCTTCACCTTCGCAATCGATGGCGTATCCAGGGCGCTCACCCATCAGCTGGTGAGGCACAGGATAGCTTCATTCTCCCAGCAGAGCCAGCGGTATGTGAAACTGGAACATTTTTCATTCGTCATGCCGCCGCTGGTGAAGAACAAACCGGATGCCGCCAAGCTCTTCGAGGACACCATGAAGGGACTTGCCGTTACCTACGGGAAACTGGCGGACATGGGCATTCCCATGGAGGACGCCCGCTACGTCCTGCCCAATGCGGCGGAATCCAGCATTGTGGTAACCATGAACGCCCGTTCTCTGTTCAACTTCTTCGAATTACGCTCATGCCTAAAGGCCCAGTGGGAGATTCGCAAGCTCAGCAATCTCATGCTCAAAAAAGTTACCGAAGTCGCCCCCAGTATATTCGAGGGCGCAGGTCCAGCGTGCAAATCCAAGGGTGTCTGCCCGGAGAACGACACGAAATGCAAGTTCTATCCTGGTGATTGAGTGCCTGATATTTTAACGATACTGGCTTCCGGGGAAGTGAATCTTCCAGCAGCCATAGTGATGCGTCATGCCGAAAGACCTGCGATTCTTGCCAACAATGGCCATTACACGACCGGCCTTACCGAGAAAGGCCTTGAGGATGCGTTCATTTTCGGTTCCGGGCTTTCCGAATATTCGGAATCATTCAAACTTTATTACAGCCCGGTGAAGCGATGCCTCCAGACCGCCGAGAAAATTCAGGAGGCGCTCCTGAAGGCCGGCAAGAACGCGAAACTCTGCGGCCCCGAGGAAAAGATTGGTGTATCCTACATGCTGGTCGACATAGATTCCGCTTTCTCCGAGGCCATGGTCCATGGGGATGAATTCATCCGAACCTGGTTCGACGGCGGTCTTCGTCCCGGTGTCTACAAGCCCCTGGATGATACGCTGGCAGAACATCTGGATTATTTGAAAAACTGTCTTGATTCCACCCCCGAAATGAGCATTCATGTGACCCATGACTGGAACCTCAACGTGCTCAGGGAGGGAATATTTCATCTTAGGCATGAGGATGTAGGCTGGCCAGGATTTCTTTCAGGCCTTGTTTTTTCAAAAGACAATGATATTATTCACGCAATGATTAAGAAGAATGGCGAAACAATCATCGCCGCCATCCCTCTTTAGACACCCAGCTCTCCACCTTCATGCGCTTCTGCATGAACGCGCCGCTGATGGCAATTGTGAGGCCGACGACTATCTCCACACCCACCTGGATCAGGTCTCCCAAGAAGAGCGGCAGGCCCATGGAATACATTAGGTAATGTATGCCGCCGAGCACCAGGAAGGTTGCGGCCACCATGAACATGGACAGCAGCCAGAATCCCCTGGGCACCAATTCTCTCTGAATGAGCGCATTGACCATTCTTCTGGCCTCGAAGATCAGGGTTGCGGCCATGAACCAGTAGAATCCGGAGTCCAGGAACAGAAGCGCTCTTGTGTACATGTCATCGAACTGCGGCAAAAGCTCGACGCTGGCCGCCTGAATGCCCCTGGAAATCCCAAGGACAAATATGATTGACGAGAGAAGGAACAATGGTATGGTCACATCCCCCTGATATATGGACCGCCTGGCTCTCTTGATGTTGCTGTGGAATGTTTCCTTGACACGGAACGCATTTTGAACCATGTACACGCCAAGTATGAAAATGACAATGCTGATCCATCTTATCGAAATCTCGTCCACGACACTTAATGCATCGAGCGAGGCGATTGCCTTGAACAGGGGAATCAGAAGCATGGCGCCAACGGCCAGTAACGTAAGTCCCAGCGGGGCGATTATCTTCTTTCTTGTCTTCTCATCCTTGATTATCTTGATGAAGAAGTACCACGTTGATTCGACGCTCTTGCTCTGCTTGACCATGACATTCCTGACGGAGTCCACCTTGATCCTGGACGATACCATGGGAAAGATGTACTCGTCTTCCGCGCCGTTGCTCACAAGTACCACACTGGTGGCCATTGTGACCTCAAGGGTTTCCTCGAGTTGCTTTGTGAGTGTCAAATCCGAAATATAACCCACCTGGACATCTCCGGTTATGGTGGCTACTTCTGCGTTGATCCCTTTTTTCACCAGGTCATCGTACGTGGATACGGCCGCAAGCATGGTGTTGGTATCCGCATCCTCGGGGTCTGTTATTCCCAGTTCCAGTGCGGCCCTGACGCATTCATGCCTGCCTATCACTGGACCTTCTATCTTTGCTTTGTGGCCCAGGTCGTCATCCCGGTCTATGCAGAGCACCAAAACTTTCATTCGCTTAATTCTCCATTATCCGCCCTTGATTATAAAAAGCGTATGATATATCCCATATATTTAATTTTCGCGCTGAAGTTCGGCGTTTGGCGACATCAGTCCAAAACGCGTTCCAGATACCGTTTGCTGGTCACCGCCTCCGCCATGTCGGTGCTCTTGACCTCGATAATATGATTACCGCGGTAAGTCAGTTTGCCGAGAACGGAAAAATCTATTTTGCCTGTGCCAATCGCCAGATGCTGGTCCTTTGGTCCGCCCACATTGTCATGAACATGCATGTTGATGAATCTCTTTTCCATTGCCAGCAAATCATCAATCTGGTGCGAGATATTTGCATGACCTATATCGAAACACATGCCCATCTCCAGGCCTTCGAGCATCTCTTCCATCTCCTTGGCGGTATGGAGGATGGTAGCATACATGGCTGGCATGTTCTCCAGGGCTATTCCAACACCGAGTTCCCTGACCTCCGCAACAATCTCTTCCAGGCTCTTCCTGGTAAGCTTGAAAACATTTTCCCGGCCATATCTCTGAATCGGTCCAACAACGCCGGGATGCACTGTAATCGGCCCGATGCCCAAGCGGTGGCAAACGCGAATTATCTCGCAGAGTGTTGAAACGGCGAATTTTCTGGCACTCTCGGTGAATGCCGCGGGATTGATGTCGCTGAAAGGGGCATGGACGCTGATTCCCAGGTCCGTTGTTTGCTGAAGTATCTCGATATCCCTTTCAACATCCGGAATAAAATGCCGCGCCTCCGAGACAATCTCCCAGTGCCCGAAATGCGGCAGAACCATCTCGGCCGCCTCGCTCAGCGGCATGATACACATTGGCGGGCAGGAGAATCCTATCATTCGGGCCTCCCCAATTTCTTGTGAATCCATTCCTCTGGTTCGTCGATACAGAAACTGACTTTCAAGTCCCCCAGCGGAGAATTTCCGTCGGTGAAATTCACCCTGCCGGAATGGGCCGCCTGCTTGTTGAGATGGAATATGATTCTGTCCTCTCGAACTGCTTTCAGAAGTACCCCCCTGGCGGCATCCCTTATCTTCTGTTCCAGAATTCTCGTGAGGAGCGGTCGGATGTCTTTGGATGTCATGACAAATCCTCCTTCCCTATTTTCCCCTTCCGCGGCATCCGGAAAAAAATACTGGATGGCTTGCCTGACTCGGTCGGAATCCTCCGTGGGGCTGATCCTCGTTTCTATGCTTATGAGCATGCCCCTGCATCGGCCTGAACTCTATTAATTTTCCTGTGCGGATTGAAACATTGGATAACACTCATAATTTCTCAAAACCACCCGCAGTTCAATCATCCGGGCACGAACAGCCCCAGAATGCAGAACACCAGCGTCAGCAGGTACATGGAATAAACGACCTGGACCTCGGTCATCCTGAAGTGGTACGGCAGCAGCCATTTCAGCGTGAATCGGTTGGGGACTTCCAGGGTTCCGTCCTCCCTGAGCTTTCCGAATTTGACAATCGCGTATCTGGGGTCGTCTGGCAATCGTTTGTTCATGATGCGCCAGTACACATACATCAGAAAATTGATTATGTGAGGTATGAGCATGACAACTCCCGCAAACAGGTAATGCTGGATTGCGAATCCTGCGCCTATTGCCGCACCCACCGCCAGCGAGCCGATGTTCCCTTCCAGCATCTTTGACGGATATTTGTTGTACCAGAAGAATACCGCCAGGGAGCCGATTAACGCGGCTATGGTGTACATGCTGCCCAGATTTTTATCCATGACGGATTTCAGCAGCAGGAAAGTGAGCACGATTAACGCTGTTCCGGACTGGAGGCCGTTGTATCCAGAGTGCATGTTCTTCAGGTTGGCGACGACCATGATGTAAATCGGAATAATCAGGTATCTGAGTACCATGGAAATGGTTATGGTGCCGAAACCGAAAAAATCAATCTGGGGGGTGGCCATGCCCAGTTCCCCGAGGAACGGAACCCAGACAGACCAGCCAGACATGACGATGACAAGGGGATAGGCGAACATGAGGGGAAGTATCACTTTCGAGAAACGGCCAACGTCCAGGTAATCATCCAGCACACCATAGAACGCATAAAGGAGCACCACCATGAGGAGGGCGTTGTCCAGAGGCTGGAACTCCCTCGGAAAGTCAATGTCCAGGTTAAGCTTGACAAGCAGCCTGAACACCAGGGGGATGACGATTATGGTTGTGAACACCACAAAGAGCGTCAAAATTCCGCCGTTGTTGGCCACTTTTGGTTTGTTTGGCTTGTAGTAATCCGTGACCACCTGGCCCTTTTCCCTCATCTTCCTGATGAACCAGGGAGCGGCCAGGATGCTCAGTCCCATGGAAAAAAGTAGGGTGATGGCGACGGGGATGAATGACATGGGTTGATGATACGCCCCAATGTATATATATGACTTTCTGTCGTGAAATCACCAATTGGGAAGGAAAAATGGTGCGGGAGAAGGGATTTGAACCCTCGGACCACTAAGGACAAGGCCCTCAACCTTGCGCCGTTGACCAGACTTGGCTACCCCCGCAACAAACGCCCGATAACATTCAGCTATTAAAGTTTGTTGCGGGTTGGACGAATCTATGCAAACATAATAGTATTTAAGACTCGTCTGAACTGGCGATTGCATTTGCCAGATAATTATTTCAGAGCAATCGTCACCATTCTGTTAGCTCTTGCACAGAAGCGATTTTATGTAAACTACCAGCCCCTAAAGTGGCTGGCGTTTGTTGCCAGGGCTGGAAGTTTACCCAGGGGGCCATGCACCTGATTATCAAAGTCCGCAAGATTTGATTTCGATTAACATAATATGAACACGATGCATGGCGGGTCATGCATATGAGCATGGCGGGTCATGCATATGAGCATGGCGGTCTATTTTTTTGTTCGGATTCGTGTAATAGGTCAATTCATCTCAGGCCTGAACGCCTGAGGGTTCTTGACCATTATCACTAAATTCACATCGCATTTTCCAACCAAACGGTCACCTATAAATAACCAAACAAACATTTCGATTCAATTGGAAAATGACTTGGAGAATCTCATGAGAAATAAATTATTCGCGGCCTGGCTGTGCCTGATTCTGACGGCATCGACGTTCGTGATGATTTTTGATATGGGCAGTACAGCCGAGGAAAATGACAGTGGGGGAAAGAACGTGACCTTAATTGCCAGTGAACCTTTTCGTATAAATTCAAATGCGGATTTCGCCACATCCCAAAAGGTGGAGTGGGGTGACGGTTCCATCGGAAACCCCTGGATCATCGAGAACTTCGAGATAGACGGCACGGGCCACGGTTACGGCATCTACATCGGCAATACAACGGATTATTTCGTTGTCAGGAACTGCCGCCTGCACAATGCCAGCGGCATGGGCCAGACATTGGAGAATTATTACGCGGACTCAGGGCTGATAATTTACGAGGCACCTAACGGAAATTTCTATGATAATACGTTCATGCACAATTCTTACGGTTTCCGGGCCAGGGACTGCGAGAATTTTCTGGTGAAGGACAACAATGCCAGTTTCAACCGCCTGGGATTCTATGTTCAATTCTGCGACAGCACGGAACTTTGGCGGAACACAGCGTTTATGAACACCATGTACGGATTCTCGATGTATGCCTCTGAGCAATTAAAAGTCGACAACAACCTGGCACTGGCCAACGGTGATGATTCCGTGTGGTACAATACCGGTATCGGCATCACTGTTTCAGACTGCCAAAGGGTGACGATTGCAAACAATTCAGTAATATCAACACTGGGACATGGCCTCAATCTCCAGCATTCCACGAGCGAGGTCATGGTTTTCAACAACCTTTTTCAGTTCAATGAGATGGGCATGAACATAGAGTACCTCAATTACAGCCCTTCCATCAATATCAGGGCATATCACAACAATTTCATTGACAACGACGAGCAGGCATACGACGGTCACGGAAACGCCTGGGACAACGGCTATCCGTCCGGCGGCAATTACTGGGGCGATTATTCCGGTGTGGATGTGAAGATGGGGATAAATCAGAACACCCCGGGCGCGGACGGGATAGGAGACTCAGCCTATCTCATCAACGGAACGGCCAATTCACGTGACCGTTACCCGCTCATGACAGAGTGGTTCGTTGATACCGAGCTGCCCGTGGCCGATGCAGGACCGGATCAAACGGTTGACGCTGGTACTCTGGTGGCCTTTGACGGCACAGGCAGCATAGACAACGTGGGCATCGTGGATTATTTCTGGGTACTCTGGCACAACGGCACTTCGACTTCAATGTACGGGCCGACACCGTCTGCTTTTACCTTCTGGCAGGGCGGCGAACATGAAGTGATATTGAGAGTGACTGACAAAGCCGGGAACTGGGACGAGGATGCGGTGACGGTTATCGTGAATGATATAATAGCCCCCACAGCCGATGCGGGACCGGACAGGTACGTGGAGAGAGGAAATACACTTTACTTCAACGGGGCCGGGTCAACGGATGACGCGGGCATTGTGAACTATACCTGGACGTTCAACGACGGCGCAGGGAACATTCACCTTTACGGCGTTTCCCCAGACCACTCTTTCACGGTCCTCGGCAACTTCACCGTCACACTGAAAGTGATGGACGGGGCAGGAAACTCGGGCACGGATACAGCAACGGTAATGGTACTGGAGAACGTGATTTCAGCCGATGCAGGTCAGGACCAGGCTGTGATTCAGGGTGCACAGATGACCTTTGACGGCTCGGACAGCACCAGCGTTGGCGGGGAAATGGAATATACTTGGACCTTCATCTACAGCGACTCAGCGGTGGTGCTGCGTGGGGAATCTCCGGACTACACGTTCTGGGCCACCGGCAAGTACACAGTGACTCTGAATGTGAATGATGCCGACGGGAATTGGGATTCGGATACCGTGGTGATTACAGTGACGGAACCGGAACTGAAAACAATCTGGCCCGGAATTTATCTCATGTTCATAATCATCCCGTTGGCTGCCGTAGCCGGGATAATTCTCACTTTCAGGAAGTTGGGAAAATGAGCGGTTCCTCAGGCGCCAGAATTTTATAGTTTCCCTGTTTTCCAACCACCATGCACGACCGCAAGTTCTCACCAGAACGCATGGCGCGCCTGGACCGCCCCGACCGCACAAAGGAATATGATTTCCCAGGTATCATCTCCGGCATTGGAATAACCGGGGGCATGACCATCGCAGACATAGGCGCTGGTACCGGTTTTTTCTCATTTCCATTTTCCATGGCGGTTGGCTCCAAGGGCAAGGTGATGGCTGTAGACATTAGCCAGGAAATGCTCGATGCCTTAAGATCAAAAATGGATGCTCAGAGAGTTTCCAATATTGAAACGGTGCATTCCTTCGAAGACAAAATTCCAATACCTGCTTCATCGGTGGACATCGCCTTCATGTCCAATGTTTTTCATGAACTTGAGGGTGTTGGGACTCTTATGGAGATCAAGCGAATTCTCAAACCCAGCGGCAAGCTGGCCATAATCGATTACAGAAAGAAGCATGAGGAATCAGGACCGCCATACCATCACAGGTTGAGCCGTCAGACGGTCAAGAACACCTGCAGCAAAACCGGTTTCAAATTTTCTGAAGAATTTATTCCTGGATCTGGAAGCAGGTATGGATTGATTTTTATTAAAAAATAGAATGATGGCCAAACTTAATATTCCGCTGGCGCTATTGAGGGGCAATGTTCGAATCAATAACGAGAGCCGGATGCGGCCGCACCGGAAAGCTTGTCAGAGAGAATCAGCACATTGCCACACCTGTTCTGCTGGCAACCGATTCGGATAGATATTTACCGGGGTTCGTTCCGGAGATTTATATCAACAACCATGACGGCCGCAATCACATTTATTTTCCGGATTTTGTCAGCAACGGAAAGGTGGATGTGCCCGGAATTCACATACCTTTTCCCGAGTATTCCGGATACCCGTACACCGCAAAATGCGCTTCCGAGCCAGCAGTTCTGGAAAATGCCTGTGTCATCGGGCCGAACACCGACCTTAAACTGATAGCGTCCGTCCGTGACGAGATAGATTTATTCATTTTAGAGAATTCAATTGAACTGTATCAGAATTCGAAGATGTTCGTTGACACACTGGCCAGGATGAGAGATGCAATCGGATATCAATCCGCACTCTACATGCCCGGAGTGGCGCTCCCGAATAACGTGGCACTGCTAGCCTACATGGGCGTTGATATGTTCGATACCGCCAGAGTGGCACTTCTCTCGGGCCAGGATTGGTTCATGACCGCGGACGGCAACCGGCAGGAGAAGGATTACTGCGCCTGCAAGGCCTGCGAGGATGATGAAGACATCTACCGACACAATACCCAGGCACTTCATTCGGAGCTCATGAACGTGAGAAAACGGATTACCAACGGCACCATCAGGGAGTTCGTGGAGTACCGCTCGAAAACCTCGCCCAAACTGGTGGAAATACTCCGGCATCTGGACATGCATCATTTCGCATACCAGGAAGAGAGGTTTCCTGTGGTCTCGAGCAAATTCACTGCCACAACCAGGCTGGCACTGGGACGCCCGGACATTGTCAGATTCCGCAATCGGATACTGGAGCGGTACCGCAAACCGGCGACGCCGGACGTTCTGGTGCTGTTGCCCTGCTCTGCCAAGAAACCGTACTCGAGCTCCAAGAGCCACGGATTCTTTGCCAGGGCCGTGGAGGAAAGCCGCGCAGGACCGAGAATTCACGAGGTCATTGTCACATCGCCGCTGGGTCTGGTGCCCAGGGAACTGGAGCTTTTCTACCCGGCCCAGCATTATGATATTCCCGTTACCGGCCACTGGTTCGAGGACGAGAAAGTGATGATTAATAGATTGTTAAAAGAATATATAAAAATAAATAAATACATACATATAATAAATCATCTGGGAGACACGGAACTTCTCGACGGCATAGAGGCAGAAAGCACCGCACACGGAAATCCAACTTCCGATGAATCATTGGCCAATCTGACAAGAGCACTGGCCGCGTTTTCGGATGGGAAGAAGGATTGGAAGAACCGCGCCTCGGAGGAGATCACCGCAATGGCAGCCTTCCAGTTCGGCCCGATTGCCAGCGAAATATTCACGGGATGCGCCATGGCCGGCCGGTTCCCCCAAGTTAGGGTCATTCGGAACAAAGTCCAGTTGGCAACAATCTCCCAGGCAAACGGCATGCTAATCCCGACGATTGACGGAGCGGAACTCCTGGCTGACGCCGGCGTTCACGTTGTCCGGATAGAGAATTTCGAGATGACCGGAAACCTATTTGCGGTTGGCGTTCAATCTGCCAGTCCCGAGATACGGGTGGGGGACGAAGTCGCCGTGGTCAGGGACGGCGAGACAGTCGCATCGGGAACCGCCAGGATGTCTGGGGATGAGATGACACAATCCAAGCGCGGCGAGGCAATTCGTATAAGACATAAAGCGCACTGACAGCCCAGGTACCCCATCCAAATTTCTTTATAGATTGACTTCATACACAGGAACACAGGCGCGACAATGCCGAAACAGCCGGCCGCGGAAGCGGACAGCGCAAGGCGCAGGATGGTCATAGAGAGCATAGTAGAGGGCAGGAAGATGGACGCCTATGCCGAGCACCGCACCAAGGAGATGAACGCCTGCTGGATGTGCGGAGCCATCTGTTACCGCAAGACCCCCGGCAAGGTAATCGGGAAACGCTGGATATGCATCGATTGCCTCAGGCAGCTCAAGGAAACCATGGACACGCTGGAGCAGTGGGAAGAGGAACTGGCTATGACTAAAGATGCCAGAAGGCAACTTGATGGCGATTTAGGCACGTGATTGTTTTTCCAGGACACACGGTTTTGAAATAATACGTTGATTAGATTTAAAATAGAATTAAAATGAAATGGATGCCCCCATCGGAGGGGGCATTATGTTGTTTGCCTACTTGCGGGATTTGGGTTTGCTGGCCTTCTTCGGTGTTGCCTTCTTGGCGGTCGTCTCGTCCGTCAGCGCTGCCTGCGCCGCTGCGAGCCTGGCCACCGGCACCCTGAAGGGCGAGCAGCTGACGTAATCCAGGCCGAGCTTGTGGCAGAACTTCACCGATTCCGGGTCGCCGCCGTGCTCTCCGCAGATACCCAGCTTGAGGTTCGGCTTTGTTTTGCGGCCCTTGGTAACGGCGATTTCCATGAGCTGGCCGATGCCGGTTATGTCCAGTGTGGCAAACGGATTCTTCTTGAAAACCTCGTTCTCCGTGTAGACTTCCAGGAAGCCGCCCATGTCGTCCCTGCTGATTCCCAGCCCGGTCTGAGTGAGATCGTTCGTTCCGAAGCTGAAGAATTCCGCTGTCTCTGCAATTTCGTCGGCAGTCAGCGCGCCCCTGGGTATCTCTATCATGGTTCCCACCAGATAGTCGAATTTGACCTTCTTCTCAGCCATGACCTCCCTGGCCACGCGGCGGACTATCTCCGTCTGAAGCTCGAGTTCCCTGGCGAATCCCACAAGGGGTATCATTACTTCGGGTTTCACCGGTATCTTCTTCTTGACAACATTGGCAGCGGCCTCGAATATCGCCCGGGCCTGCATCTCCGTTATCTCGGGATAAGCTATTCCCAAACGGCAGCCCCTGTGACCCAGCATGGGGTTGAATTCGTGAAGCTGTTCCACGCGCTTCTTTATGTGGGCAACGGAAATCCCGGTCTTCTTGGAGAGGGACTTCTGCTGGTCATCGGTATGGGGAAGGAATTCATGCAACGGCGGGTCCAGCAGCCTGATTGTGGCCGGGTATCCGTTGAGTGCCTTGAATATGCCCTCGAAATCGCTCCTCTGGTAGGGCAATATCTTCGCCAGGGCTTTCTGTCTCTCTTTCAGATTGTCTGCCAGTATCATCTCCCGCATTGCGTCTATGCGGTTTCCCTCGAAGAACATGTGCTCGGTCCTGCAAAGGCCGATTCCCTGGGCGCCGAACTCAACTGCGTTCGACGTCTGCTCCGGGTTGTCGGCGTTGGCCCTCACTTTCATGCGAGTAACTTTGGAGCACCAATCCATGAGCTGCTGGAACTGTTTGAATTTCTCGGTCTTCCTGGCTGCCTTGTCGCCGTGCAGCAGGCCCATGATAATCTCGGAAGGCGCAGTCTTAATTGCGCCGGCATAGACCGTGCCTGCGGTACCGTCTATGGAGATATAATCGCCCTCCCTGAATTTCTGGCCGGTAACAGAGACCAGCTTCTTGCTGTAATCTATCGAGAGCGCGCCTGCACC
The DNA here is from genome assembly GCA_013791785.1 of Methanobacteriota archaeon. Lineage (GTDB taxonomy): Archaea > Thermoplasmatota > Thermoplasmata > SG8-5 > SG8-5 > UBA147. The sequence continues at coordinate 5,732 of VMTD01000027.1, read as the reverse complement.
GCAGATGCAGACCTTGCCCATCTGCCTGGCCACCAGGGCTGCGTGGGATGATACCCCGCCCTTCTCGGTGAGAATCCCGTCAGCGGCAATCATTCCCCTGAGGTCCTCGGGGGACGTTTCGGAGCGCACCAGAATTACCCTCTCGCCCTTGGCTACCGCGGCTGCGGCCCTGTCGGCATTGAGGTATATCTTCCCGGAAGCGGCACCGGGGCCTGCGGGCAGTCCCTTGGCGATTATCTTGCTCTTCTTTATCTCTGCCTGATCGAAAATGGGAGCCAGCAATTGGTCCAGCTGGTCCGCCGGGTTGAGCATTATGGCAGTTTTCCAGTCGATGAGCTTCTCGTCCACCATGTCCATGGAGAATTTCAGCGCGGCCATGGCGGTTCGCTTGCCGTTCCTTGTCTGGAGCATGAAAACCTTTCCGTCCTCGATTGTGAATTCGAAGTCCTGGACATCCCTGAAGTGCTTCTCGAGTGTGTTGCGGATGCGGTCCAGTTCCTTGTGGGCTGAGGGCATGACCTTCTTGAGTTCTGCCACAGGTTCGGGTGTGCGCACTCCTGCGACCACGTCCTCGCCCTGGGCGTTCATGAGGAACTCGCCATAAAACTCATTGACACCGTTGGCCGGGTTGCGGGTGAATGCCACGCCGGAGCCGGATTTCTCGCCGGTGTTGCCAAATACCATCGTCTGAACGTTGACTGCAGTCCCCCATTCTGCGGGTATGCCGTACTTCCTTCTGTAAACGATAGCGCGGTCATTCATCCATGAATCGAAGACCGCCGCGATTGCGCCGTTGAGTTGATTCCAGGGGTCCGTTGGAAATGCCTTGCCTGTGTGCTTCTTTATTAGTGCCTTGAAGAGCTTCACCAGTTCCTTGATGTCCGCTGCGGTTAGCTTCGTATCTTCGATGTCCTTGCCGTAGCGCATCTTCTTGAGAGTGTGAATAATCGTTTCGAAGGGTTCGTGGTCCTCGCTGGGGAGCTTCTGCACGCCCATGACCACATCGCCGTACATCTGGATGAATCTCCTGTAGCAGTCCCAGGCGAAACGTTCATTTTTCGTTGCCTTGGCCAGTGCCTGAACGGTCTCGTCATTCAAACCAAGATTGAGAATCGTGTCCATCATGCCGGGCATGGAGACACGCGAACCGGAGCGCACAGATACCAGCAGGGGATTCTTCTGATTGCCGAAACCCTTCCCGGTCTGCTTCTCGATGTACTTCATGGACGTCTTTACCTGAGAGGCAAGCCCGTTCGGCACCTTCCTTTTGGAGTTCATGTAGATGTTGCAGACATCACTGGTGATAATGAATCCGGGGGGCACATTCAGCCCTATCCTGGTCATCTCCGCCAGATTGGCGCCCTTTCCGCCGAGCAGTTCCTTCATCTTTCCGTTCCCCTCAGCGAACAGATATACATATTTCTCAGACATGCAAATACCTCATTTTCTGACCACAATACGAAGTGGCATTAAAATATTGGCACGGAAGTAAGTATTCAGCGAAATGATAACGATTGTAGATTGTAGATTGACGATTGTAGATTTACGACGAATTGGCGGCGTGGCGTATTCACAGCGCAAATCTAAAATCTAAGATCTAAAATCTAAAATACGGTTGGGCATTCTGCCATGGGTCAGTCCAGGGCACGAACCATCCGAACATGTTCGATACCGGCTTCCAGGAACTCATCGCCAACGGCACGGAATCCCAGTTCTTCGTAGAACGCCAGGGCGCTCATCTGGACATTGGCATACACCTCTTCGGTGCCCATTTCCCCGGCCTTCGCAAGAAGCCACTTCACAATTTCGGCACCCAGCCCTTTTTTCCTGTATCCGGGAAGGACTGCCACCCTGCCCAGCTTCATGCCGTCCTGCATCCGCACCAGGCGGCCGGTTCCGATAGTTTTGCCGTTCAGAAGGCATATCATATGGGTGGCCAGGGCATCGTACTCGTCCATTTCGATTTCGATAGGTACATTCTGCTCAATGACGAAAACACTGTGCCTCACAGATTTGGCGGATTCAAGTTCCGTCCGGGTCTTTACCAGCCTGAGTTCCGGCTCCATGATGTTTGGGAATGTTCTCGGAGATATGAAACTTGCGACCAGTTTCGGTGACCCCCCAAAACATTCTTTATAAAGCGCGGCTATTCACCCGCGTGTACGTTGAACACCAGATGATAGTTCCCGATTCAATAGAGGAGAGGCAGTATCAGCAGGTCATTTACGAATCCGCAGCGAAACGTTCGACGCTGGTAGTGCTTCCCACCGGACTGGGAAAGACCATAATAGCACTCATGATGATCGCGGAAACCCTCAGGACAAAAAAGGGAAAAATACTTTTCTTGGCGCCCACAAAACCGCTTGTGGAGCAGCATGCCAGGTTCATCAGGAAACATATCGTCAGCGAGCCGCCGGCGGTGTTCACCGGGGAGATGCCGCCTGCGAAGCGAAAGAAACTGTGGGACAGCAGCCATATAATCACCGCCACCCCGCAGGTCATATCCAATGACATAATTTCGGGCCACATTGACCTGAACAATGTATCGCTGATAATTTTCGACGAAGCACACCGGGCGGTCGGCGATTATGCCTACGTGTTCATCGGTGAGCGATATCGTAAGGTGAAGAACGGGCTGGCAATGGGCATGACCGCGTCGCCGGGCAACGACCCCGATAAGATACTGGAGGTCTGCGGCAACCTGGGCATCGAGGCAGTGGAGATAAGGCATGAGTATGACCCGGACGTGGTCAAGTACGTCCATGACATTTACCTGAAATGGATAGAGATTGAAGTTCCGAAAGAACTTATGGAGGTCATCCAGTTTCTAAAAAAGGCGCAGGATGAGCAGGTGGAGAAACTTCGGAAGGGCGGATACCTCAAGCGCGGTGCGTTCGTGAGTATGAAGGACCTGCTTGCGGCCCAGCGGGTCATAAGCGGCGAACTGCAGACAGCCAGTCAATCCAGCAACGCTTTTGGAGCCGCCACCACGATTGCGATTGCCATGAAGATCAACCATGCTCTGGAACTTGTTGAAACACAGGGTGTTGCGGCACTGAAGGCTTACTTCGAACGGCTGACCAAGGACGGTATTTCCAGAGGGTCCAGCAGGGCGGCCAAAGAGACAATTGCACTGCCCAAGGTTCAGATGGCAATGAGGGCGATAAATCGCCTCGAAGCGGCTTCCGTGGAGACCCCAAAACTTGGAAAAGTGAAGAAGCTGGTGGTAGCCCAGCTCAACCAGAAGCCTGATTCGAGAATCATTGTTTTCACCCATTATCGGGACACTTCCGAACTGGTGGCGAATCAGCTGGCAGAGATCAGCATTATCAGACCCGTGAGATTCGTGGGCCAGGCCACAAGGGGCGCGGACAAGGGCATGAACCAGAAGAAGCAAGTGGATACCATTGACAGATTCCAGGCCGGCGAATTCAACGTTCTGGTTGCCACAAGTGTTGCCGAGGAGGGGCTTGATATTCCGTCGACGGATTTGGTCATATTTTACGAACCGGTGCCTTCGGAAATTCGCAGCATCCAGCGCCGCGGCAGAACCGGCAGGCACAGGCCTGGAAAAGTTGTGATACTGATATCCAAAGGAACCCGGGATGAAGCATATTACTGGTCATCCAAGCACAAGGAGAGCAGGATGCACAGAGAACTGGAGAAGCTCAGGAAGGAACTGCAGAAGAACCTCATTGTGGGCGGACCCAGCGGCCCCAATTTCCAGAGCGCCGCATCTGTCCCGGTTGAAGCAAAACCCCATCGGGAGCCGGAGGCCGAGGACAGGAACCAGAAAACGCTGGTGGAGTTCGAAAAGGAAGAACCGGAAGTTGAAAAACTGAAGATAATAGCCGACACCAGGGAGTTCAATTCAGCAGTCGTACGTCATCTTTCCGTGAAGAACATCATTGTGGAACCGAAACAGTTGGACACCGGCGATTACATCGTTTCGGAAAGAGTCGGGATCGAGAGAAAGGAAGTGAACGATTTTGTCGTATCGATAATGGACGGGAGGCTGTTCCAGCAGGTGAAGGAGCTCAAGAGGGCGTACCAGTCGCCGCTCATCATCATCGAAGGAAAAGACCTGTATTCGAGACGACTCTCGCCGGAGGCCATCAGGGGTGCGCTTGCATCCATCACCATTGATTTCAATGTGCCGGTGATGTTCACCGACGATGACCTGGACACTGCGGAATTCCTCGTTGCCCTGGTCAAGAGGGAGGCGGCCCATGGAAGAAAAGCGGGCATCAGGGGAGAGAAAGGCGCCATGCTGGTCCAGGAACGCCAGCAGTTCATTTTGGAGGGGCTGCCCAATGTGTCCGGCGTCATGGCTCAACGGCTTTTATCACACTTCGGCAGCGTCAGGGCGGTGATGGAAGCGACGGTGGACGAACTCATGGAAGTGAAAGGCGTCGGAAAGGTCATAGCCAAGGGCATCAGGGAGACTGTCGATTCCAAGTACTATTCCACGGAGAAGGGTAGCTGATGCTGGCGGTGCGTGTTCCCAGCCAGAACGCCGAAGCGGTACGAACACTGGTATCCGATGCCGGGATACTCGATAAACATCACAGGATTCTTAACAACGACGGATACACCGAGATTCCGATTCTGGAAAAGCCGAATGACGAACTTATTGCAGAACTCGGGGAGCTGGATGCCGAAATAATTGATGATAAAGAATATGCATGGCGCGAGACCCTCAAGGACGTTCACCGGGACATACTGGCCATGATTGACGTGCCCGAGAAGGTTAAGCAGAAATTACCGAAACGCTGGGAGCAGCTGGGCCATGTACTGGTGCTGAAAATAGACCCGGAACTGGAAGACTGGCTGGAGGAAATCGCGGTAACTTATGCAAAGGCCCTGGATGTTGATACGGTACTTCGGGACACCGGCGGGGTGGTGGGAACATTCCGGGAACCGGTCATGGAACTTCTCATAGGGGAAAATACCGAGACGGTCCATTTGGAGAACGACATAAAATACTGCCTGGATGCAGCCAGAATTATGTTCTCCAGCGGTAACGTTGATGAGCGGATTCGCATGGCTTCGGTGTGCCAGCCCGGCGAAATGGTTGTCGACATGTTCGCCGGTATCGGCTACTTCACGCTGCCCATGGCCGTGCATTCCCGACCGGCCAGGGTCATCGCCCACGAAATAAATCCGCGGTCCCACAGATACCTGAAGATGAACGCCAATCTGAACAATGCGGCGAAAACCGTCGAGCCAGTGCTCGGCGACTGCCTGGATGCCGAAGAAAATGTTGCAGACAGGGTGGTAATGGGTTACGTTGGAACCACTCATGAATACCTGCCCAAGGCCATGAGGATTCTCCGGGAAAAAGGAACAATCCATTACCACGAGACATGCCCGGAAAAATTGCTGCAGGAAAGACCGATGACCAGGGTAAAGGAAGCTGCATCGGATGCGGGGAAAAAGACCGAGGTCCTAGGAATGCGAAAGATAAAATCCTACTCACCGGGAGTTTGGCACGTCGTTGTCGACGTGGCAATATCATGATTTTCGAGCAGGGGAGGGGAGATTTCTTATTTAACTCCATTTTTTTCTTTGTCGACCCGAGCCAGCGGAGAAAATGAGGGCTCCCCAATGCTAAAGCGTGGGGTATCCCTTTCAGTTGTCAAATTGAATGACAATGCTTAGTTTGGCAATAAATGTCATTCAATAATGTTCAAGCTTACTCGAATCACACAGACAGTGGGGAAGCCCTTAAT